>CAYMXZ010000043.1:0-19460 GCA_964394475.1 uncultured Caldithrix sp.
GGATCACGGAAGGCCATCCGTTGCTGTTTATTCAGTTTTCGGGCCAGATTTGAGATTTTGGACCAGCCCAGAGGTACTCTAATCATGGCACTGCGATTGAGATCACTCCAACAAATCCGGGTCGGTGCCTCTTGATTGGGGACTAATCGTAAATACGCTGAGGAGATTGTGTTTCCGAAAGCAGTCAGAGTATCGGCATATTCGCACAGACCGCCGATCATTTTTTTAGCTTCTTCGGATAACTTTCCCTGGTGATTGATCATCATATTTTTGCCATCTTTCATCAATTCCAGATGAATATGTAATCCATTACCAGCAATTCCCTCTTCCAATTTGGGAGTAAAAGTGGCTACACAACCGTGACGATAAGCGACATTGCGAATGATCCATTTTCCTAAAATCAGATGGTCCGCTGCTTCTTCAATTTGAGTTGGAAGAAATTCAATTTCCAGTTGCTCGGCTCTCTTCCCTTTTAATTCATCCAGATCACTGCGTACGCTTTGAATAAAACCCACTTCGCTATGGGCATATTTGACCGATCCGGTCAACTGGGTAATGTAATTCACCATTTCATTTAATATCTCACCACTTTTTACAAAAGGAGCTGAGGCATGATAACCTCTTTGTTTTTGAGCCGGGAAAATATTCACATCAGGAGGGGTTAATAAAAAAAATTCTAATTCTCCCAGCGCATGCAACTCAAGTCCTGTATTTTTTTGAAATAATTGATTGGCGCGATGTAGAATATTATCAGGTGCAAAATTAGCTCGTTCGCCAGCTGCATTGAAGTATCGGCAAATGAAATCCAGGCTGTTAGGATCGAAAGGATTGAGAAAGGCGGTTTTATAGATGGGTATGACATAGAGGTCAGACAGATTCGTATCCACCATGCCTTTAAAAAGAGAGGATCCATCCACTCTTTCCCCATCAGCCAATATCCTCTCCGCCTGTAATTGATTGCTGATGGGCAGTTTTAATTCCTTCAATTTGCCATCTAACGCTAGATAATGGAAGGTAATACGCTCAATCTGTTTTTCAGCGATCACTTTCATAAAATCAGCACGTACAAATTCTTCTGGATTTTTGTCTAATAACCGACACAGGGGATTGGTTAAACTAAAAAAGGTTTTCATTGAGTTCCTCATTGTCTTTTGAATTTGGATATTAATATTGCGAATAAGAGGAATTGCTGCAAGAATTTTTATTGAAATCAGACAAAATACCCGTAAAAATTTAATGATTGATAGATACGATAAATTCCATTGGACGCATCAATAGTATTTTCATATGAAACATCTTTAAAAATAACGATCTGTTTTTTTGTGTTGAACCCGCTTGTTGGTTGATTTTCGATATATATCATACTATATTTAAAAAATGTTGTTAGTTAATCAGTTACTGAATCTCTGGCAATGATTGATCCTGCAAAATTGAAATCCTCTAATTTACAGCACTCACTCCAGGAATTAGAAGAATCCTTGATCACCGAAATCGAAAACATGCTGCTCTCGGTGTTGATGGAGAAAAAGAGAATCCAATTGCACGGCCGTTTTAAGGAGATTCTGGAATATCTTGGACGAACCAATTATAAAATTTCCTTGCGCCGCCCCAACAAAGAGATATGGTCGGTTACTTTTAAAGATTTCCGGGAGGCAATTCGCAAAGTATTGCGGACCGGAACGGCGGCGGTCTTTTCTTCAAATGATCAAAAGGAGCCAATGGATGTAAGAATGGCCATGCTGCTTCACATCTTGCCAGAAAATGAATATCAAATTCGAAGTTTTATTGGCAATACAGTAATTCATCCCAATTGGGGAACAGGGAAACTTGTCTGCATAAATGAAAATGGAAATGTCCAGGTGGAATTTAAAGACCAGATCGTGAAATTAAAGCCGGAATTCGTTGAATTAAAGGTTACCTGATTTTCCAGACTAAACGCTTGGAAAAGAGAATGATCAAACCAATAAATTCCCAATTAATTTTTAGAAGAATTTTTTTTAGAAGATCCTGGTCATTGGCAGAGTCTCATTCACCAGAAAATTTTTGAAGACCCAAATTATTTTCGTCATCGACGAAAAAAATATTTCACTCACTTTTCCGGAACGAGCAGGACGCGAGCGGGCGCTCCATCGGCTTTTAACACTTTTAGAGGCAGGCAAATTAAATCGTAATAACCGGAAGTTACTTTTCGCAAATCCAACCCCTCCACCCCGATAACATTATTTCGGTAAAGAATATGGTGCACTGGTAAATCTTTCGCATTGAATAGATCAAGCGAAAGATAATCAATTCCCACTAACTTTACTCCATACTCCAGCAACATTTCGGCTGCTCTCCCATCAAGTGCAGTAAAATCAGAATGAAACCGTAAAGGATTTTCGTCCCAAAAAGCAGAATTGCGAGTTTTAAAAATTATCCTGTCGATAGGTGTCAATTTGTATTTTTTTAAAATGGTATGAGTGATTACTGGAGCATCCGGTACTTCCACCACCTGAACTTTTCCCAGCAGGATATTTAATGGAATTTGATCAATGCTCCAGCCACTCTGGATCAAATGATAGGGAGCATCAATATGAGTCCCCCAATGCAATGAACACTGCCAGCGTGTGCTGTTATAGGGATGACCATCAGCGATTTGGTGAGTTTGTTCAATTACCGGTGGTGGATCCCCAGGCCAGACCGGAAACGCCGGATGAAGAGGTAGAGTGATATCTATAATCTTAGAAAATGCCATTGTCAAATCCTTGTTTAGAATGGTTTCATTGTTGATCTATTTTGCTTCGAAAATATTTTTTGTAATAATTCAAATTCTTTTTCAAAGTTGGGTGTAAAAATCTGCTTTCCCAGATTGGAAGATATTTCGTCGATTGTCCAGAAGCGGACTTCACTAATTTCGTCCCGATTGGGATAAAATGGACCGTCCTCCTGAAGAAGATATCCATGAACCAGCTCACTTTCGACTTCACTGTGGTGTATATAGCGGAAGAGAGGGTGGAATTGGGCAAAAGAGATTCCTAATTCTTCTTCAGCTTCTCGTTTCAGTGCTCGCTCGATGGTTTCCCCACTATGAATATGTCCACCAATCGCTGTATCCCATTTACCGGGCTGAATATCTTTATCCATGTTTCTTTTTTGTAATAAAATCTGGCCCTTGCTATTAATTATATGAACATGAACAACCGCATGAAGTAAATCAGGATTACCATGTACTAAACCGCGCGGCGCCTTGCCCATAATTTTTCCAGATGGATCAATGATGTCAAACCATTCATCCCTGGAAAATTTTTTTTTCATCTGTCGACGTTGCCATAATACTCGAAAAAACTCGAAACCCGCCAACCCGGCGATGACTATATAAAATAATCCCCCGCTAATAAAGGCCCAGGCTTCCTTGCTCAGATAAAAAGCCGAATAAAAAACGAGCAAGGTGTGTAAGCTGAATATGACAAACATCCGCCGCATCATTTTGCGCATCATCACCAGCTGATCAGCTGATAATTCTATTCCCTGCATGTATCTGCCGGACATCTTCAGCAGAATGGGATTTTCGGAAAAAGCAGTTATTGCCAACAGCAGCACCAGGATAAGACCAATGAGGCCAGGTTTTAGTTTGAAGAATATTTCATTTTGCAAGATCAATGAAATCAACCCTAAAACCACGATCAATCCGGTATCGAATAAAACGAATTTATCGATTTCCCTTTTTCGCCAGTACATAAATCCTGCTTCAAAAACACCAAAAGCAATCGCTATCAACAGACCAGCAGTTAATCCGAAAATGGCGTCAGCCGAAATGAAAATGAGTATGGGGAGAAAACCAATGGTGAAATTTCTTAATATGGTTTTGCGATCAATCATGAGAATGAAAATCTACCCTGGTTTCAAAAAATTGAATGTGGAGGAAACAGGTTATAGTCTGATTTTTTTAGGCCAATCGTGCTCTGGCACGATGCATGATTTTCTGAATATCCAGATGTTCATCTTTGGAGAGTTGTATGGCTTCCATTAAAAAAGAATCATCCATCGTCCGATAGTAATCCTCCAGATATAACAACGCCAACTCCTCTGCCTGCTGCTTCGACCAATCTTCCGGAAATAACGGGTTATTATTTGAATTATCTCTGGTATTTTCCATGATTAATTTTCTCTTTCAGTTTTTGCTCAGTATAATTTTTTTAAAGTCCGCAGTAAATCGGAAAAATTTGCTACTACCACATCCGCTTCACGGAGATGATGGGCATTCAGAGTAGTGGTAATGGCGATTACTGTCATACCGGCGGCCTTCCCGCTGCGAATTCCCAATGGAGCATTTTCCACTACCACACAATCAGCCGGAGGAACATTTAATTCCGACGCTGCCAGTAAATAAGGATGAGGGCTGGGCTTGGTTTCATGCACTTCATCACTGGTAATGATAATTTTGAAAAAATCTTGAATTCCAAAACTTTCCAATGTTTCTAATACTCGCTGCCGATCACTTCCGGTCACAATGCCCTGCAATAAATTTTTCTCTCTGGCCCAGGTTAACACATCCAGCAGGTTAGGATAGTAACGGTATTTTTTAATCTTGTTGTAATATTTCAGTTTATTTTTGATAATAGCGCTGGTGTCTTCGACTGGCAAATTATATTTGCGGCTAATTTCATTGGCAATAGCCTTTACTCCCTGGCCCTCCATCATGAAGAGTTCTTCTGGAGACATCTCGATTCCGTATTTTTTTAAAGCCTTTTTCCAGCCCAGATAATGGTCTTCCATACTCTGCACCAGAACTCCGTCAAAATCAAAAAGAATAGCTTTCATTTCCTATCCGTTTCGCTAATTGGAAGATTATATAATAAAAAAATGAAGAAGTTTCAAGAACTGAAAATAAAATCTTCTTCAATTCTATTTTATCATCTGACTCCTGATAATTATATTAATGGGTAAAATGAAAAAAACAAGTAGGAGTTCGATGGATTCAAAGAATGCTGGTGTGGAATCATCGAAAGTAAAATTTTGTGATCTGCGTTGCGAATTTGCCAGATTTCCTGAAACGAATGATATTGATGGTTCTCGTTCCTGTCAAACTTACCTGGCAATCTGGTGTACAAAACTGCAATGCTATACGACGAAGAATGCTCCCTGTGCCGTTATCTATGGCCGGCGCAGACCAAAAACTTCCTGGTGAGGTTATTTACTCTCGGAGAAGTTTCTATGGTATAGATCTTCTATAAAACTTTTTGATTTTATTCGATAAATAGAAATTCCCTGCTTCTTACTCTCGGTTAAAATATCCTGAAATTGCGCAGGTCGGGCGATAAGTTCGAGGTGGAGATGATCTTTCCGCTGAATCTGGTTACGGATGGTTATCTCCGGAAAATGCAAAAGTATAGAAAGAATAGCCGGGTCGGCTTCCAACTGGAAGATTTCTACCTCTTGTTCTTTGATAGACAAATCTTTTACGATTTTTCCCTGATGCAAAATAATAATCCGCTGACAAATTTCCTCTACTTCTCCCAGTTGATGAGAAGCATAGAGAATCGTGTAAGTGTCTAAACTTTTCAGTAAGGTGAGAAATTCATTCTGGCTTTCAGGGTCTAAACCGGACATGGGTTCATCTAACAACAGGATTTCCGGTTGGTGGATGAGGGCAGTTGCTAAAAACAGGCGCTGGCGCATCCCTTTGCTAAAACCAGCTAAAAGTTGATCAGCATGCGATTCCAATCGAGCCCATTTTAATAATTCCTTACGACGCGATTCTATTTTTTCTGAACTGAGCAGAGCCATTCGGCCCGCATATTCTAAAATTTCGTTGGGTGTGAAATTTTCCAATCCCTCCTGATATTCGGAAACATATCCTATAAATTTTTTAGCTTTCTCCAGATGGGTATTTCCCATAATTTTTATCTCTCCCGCATCGGGATGCAGCAAATGTAAAATCAAACGGAATAACGTGGTTTTCCCCGAGCCGTTCGCGCCGATTAGCCCAACCCTTTCTCCAGGATAAATATCAAAGGAGATGCCATCTATGGCTGCAGCGTCTGCATGAGAATAAAACTTTTTCAGATCCTTGATGGAAATAGCCGGCTGTTGATTCTGATGTTTCATTGAAAATTCTTCATTCCTGGAATTTCATCCTGAGTAAAAATGGAAATTCTTTTTATTTGCTTTCAAAGTTATATCTCTCTATTATTTTTAAAAAGTGAAAATTCAATTTTAATTGAATATGGAGGAATAAATATCATGATGGAAAAAATGTATATCCCTGAAAATCCAGATGAAGTGTTAAAAATAGCTCTGGAGATGGAAGAAGAGGGTTATCGGACGTATACTGAAGGCGCCAGATCCATACGAAATTCGCTGGGCAAAAGAATGTTGGAGCGTCTGGCACAGGATGAACTGAGCCATATGAAAAGAATCAGGGAAGTATTTGACGTCTTGACCGGCAAACAGAAATGGAACAATATTGTTATTCATCCCGCTCAGGAAAGCGTGACTTTTCAAAATATATTTGATCGCTTAAAAAATGAACTCAAACAATCGGTTGAAGAGTTAGGGAGTCATGGCGTAAATGATGAAGAAGTAATAGAAACTGCTATCAATTTGGAAAATCATGCTAAATTTTATTATACCGAAACGGCTAAAAAATCAAAAGATGAAAAGGTAAAAGAGTTCTTATTGATTCTGGCCAAAGAAGAGGAGGGTCATTATCAGGCATTGAGAAATATTAATAATTTCATGAGTGACCCGGCCAATTGGTTTGCGACTCAGGGTAAATTTTGAATAAAATAACGGTAACCCTTTCACCGGTCTTCTAAAATTTGCTATTACAGTCGAGTTCAGAATTCAGCACTCTATGAGGCCTGATTTCATTTTAGCGGTGCGATAGTTTTGTAGATGTCAATCCGGATTTAAAAAATTTTTTAAAACAAAACGAATTCTTTTTTCCCTGCCTCAGATCCTCAATCATTGTCGTCTATCTTCATCAATGATTTCAGGTTTATGCCGTCGTATGCTGGAAAATTTTATTAAGATATAATTGTATTTCCTTGACCAAAAACTTAAAGAATTTAATTAGTTGACAAAATTTGTGAAAAAAACTAATTTTCCAGCAAAAAGTGCTCACTGGAGGCAGAAATGAACTGGTTTAACCAAATGGTTGCTCACATTTTACCTTATGTTCCCAAACCGATTGTTGGTTTTTTTTCAAAGCATTACATTGCTGGTGACAAATTGGAAGATGCCGTCCGGGTGGTTAAGGAATTAAATGCCAACCGCATGATGGCCACCATAGATGTTTTAGGAGAAGAAGTTAAAAATAAGGAGCAGGCTTTACAGGCAGTGGAGAAATACAAACAGGTTTTAAAAATTATTGCCTTTGAAAAGTTGGATTCCAATATATCACTCAAACCCACTCATATGGGATTAAAAATTGACCGCGAATTTTGTTATCACAATATCTTAGAGATGGTAAAAGAAGCAGCCTATTTTCGCAATTTTGTGCGAATCGACATGGAAGATGCCACGACCACCGATGACACCATCGATATCTATCTTCGCATCAAGAAAGAATACCCCAACCTGGGAACAGTCCTTCAGTCTTATCTACGGCGAACAGTACACGATGTGAATCGCTTAATTCCTCATAAAGCCAATTTGCGTCTCTGCAAGGGGATTTATAACGAAAAAAGAGAAATTGCCTATAAAGATAAAAATATCATTAATTGTAATTTTAGTTATTGCCTTGAGAAATTGTTGAGCAATGGGTGCTATGTTGGTATTGCTACCCATGATGAAAAATTGGTCTGGGAAGCGTTGAAATTGATTGATAAACTGGCTCTGAAACCTGACCAATATGAATTTCAGATGTTGCTGGGCGTGGATCATGAACTTCGTCGGATTATTGTCAACAGTGGACATCGCCTGCGAGTGTATGTTCCTTTCGGCACTGATTGGTTTGGTTATTCTACCCGGCGCTTGAAAGAAAATCCAGCTATTGCCGGCCATATCATGCGCAGCATTATCAATCGTTGGATGGGAAGAAAAATGTAGAAAAAAGATAAAGAGATGGAATTTTAAAAATTTTGTCTGAAGAGTTACAAAAATAAAGGCGCCTCAAAGAAGGCGCCTTTATCTTAAATTATTCACCGTGTATCTTTTTCTTTTTTTCCATCAATTGCTCTTTAGTCTCCTGATGGTTTGGATCAGGGACGCAAGCGTCAGTTGGACAAACAGCTGCGCATTGTGGACTGTCATGGAATCCTACACATTCGGTGCACAGGTCAGGATTGATAACATAGATCGGATCACCTTCAGAAATTGCATCATTCGGACATTCCGGTCGACATGCATCACAAGCAATACATTCTTCATTAATCATAATAGCCATAATTAGCCTCCGTGTAAATTTTCAAAAGCAAAAATAAGAATATTCACAAATAAATCAAGTAAATTTTTTTTTTACTGAATAAATCGACTATCATTCGTTGAACTTTTCTGGTGGATACTCTGGTAATTCCAGGTGTATGATGATCACTTAAAATTGCTTAAGGTTTGGTTTTATTTAAACTTACAGTCAAATCGACTTCTGAAAAAGGTCTTGATTTTTCTTTGTTTGTCTTCTATATTATTTGGCTTAAATTAGGGCCCATAGCTCAGTTGGTTAGAGCAGTCGACTCATAATCGACTGGTCCCAGGTTCAAGTCCTGGTGGGCCCACCAAAGACTGGAGGATGCATTGAGCGTCTTGCTTGGACTTAGAGATTTTAAAGAAACGAAAAATTCTTTTTTAACATACCGATGCACTCAAAGCAGTTTTTTGAGTGCATTTTTTTTAAATTATGTGGAGGATAAAATTGAAAAAGTTAGTCAAACAGCTGGTCGATTTACAAAAAATTGATAGCAAGTTTGATGCCTTGCAATTGCAAAAAGGTGATTTACCATTCATGATTGAGGAAGCGGAAAATGAATTGGGAAATAAGAGCGCGAAGAAAAAGGAACTGGAAGATACGATGAAGAAGGGAGAAGCAGACCGCCGCATGTTCCAATTGGAGATAGAAGCCGGGAATGAAAAATTGAAGAAATACGAAGAGCAATTGTACATGGTACAAACGAATAAGGAGTACGATGCCATTTCTTTGGAAATAGATACCAAAAGAATGGAAATCAAAGAATTGGAGAATAAAATTCTTCAATCCTTAGAGGAGGAAGAAGAACTCAAAAAACAGATCAAGGAACTACAAAAAGAAATTAAAAAATTAGAGGAACAATTAGGCGAATATCGGCGTGAATTGGATGAGATCGTTCAGCAGACTCGTTCGGAGGAAAAACGGTTAATTAAAGAACGGGAAAAAATTATTGCGGAAATCGACAAACGCTATCAGGGACAGTATGAGAGGATCCGGAAAGCAAAAAATGGCCTGGCCGTTGTTCCCATAAAGAAAAACTCCTGTGGAGGGTGTTTTTCAGCCATTCCACCGCAGAAGATTGTCGAGATTCGAGAAATGCACCGGTTGTTTACCTGTGAATATTGTGGCCGGATATTAGTGTGGGTCGATGAGAATTAATAGGAAAATAAATTCGGGAGCAGATCAGACGGTCGCCTGTTCGCAGGAACAGGAGGAAAGTCCGAACTCCAGGGGCAAGATACCTGAAGAAATTCAGGGCTGATAGGATGCAAATTCTATCAGACGGAAAGTGTCACAGAAACTATACCGCCAATTGGCCATTCGTGGCGAATTGGTAAGGGTGAAATGGCGGGGTAAGAGCCCACCGCTCAGATTCTGAAAAGGAATGACTTGCTGCAAGTCGTGGTAACACCTGAGCCGGATAAACCCTATCTGGAGCAAGGCCAAATAAAGGAGAATTCTGATCACAGAGCGAGATCGCCCCTCTCGTGTCTAGATAATAGACAGACTCCTGGGTAGGCCGCATGAGATAAATGACCGTCCCCCCTGAAAAGGGGCACAGAATTCGGCTTATCGATCTGCTTCCGATTTCGTTTTTTATCCAATTGGTGCTCACCACCCACAGACTTTTACTCCAGCTATAGCAGGATTTATTCTGAAAAGGATTGTGCCCATGTCAAAAAAACCGCAGGTCGAAGTAAGTGGGTGGGAAGCGCGTTATTACGATTTCTTCATCAATCTGATTTCATTGGGACGATACAAATATTTTCTCAGACGAGTGATTGAGGAACTTCAATTGCCCTCCCAGGGAAATGTGATGGACCTGGGAGCCGGAACTGGCCGGATGGCAGAATTGGTGCTAAACCGGCTGGATCAGAATTCCCGATTTTACGCCCTGGAAATTGGTAAAGAAATGATCGATCATCTCACCAAATTACAACAAAGAGATCCCCGGCTAATTATCATTCCACAACGGATTGATGAACCCTTTCTACTTCCAGAACCAGTTGATCTGAGCTTCATATCCTTTGTTCTGCATGGATTGCAACAGGCCCAGCGAATAAAAGTAATTGAGAATGTTTATGCTAACTTACGGACTGGCGGAAAATTTTGTATTCTGGATTACAATAGTTTTGCCATCGATCAATCCCCCTGGTACATCCGCTTTGCTATCCGACAACTTGAATGTGAACCTACTGAGGATTTTATTGCCAGAGATTGGCCGACCTGGCTCACTGAGCATGGATTTTCTCATGTGCATATCCGGTATCACTTTAAAAATTATATTCGGCTTTTATGTTGTATAAAAACCTGAAATTTCCCACTTCTTTTCATCATTGGTTTTAAACCTCACCACTGACTTAAATAACTATTTTTCACGATAGGAAAATCTATCTTTTTTTATTATATTTTACGTTGGCTAATTATAAAATTGAATGCAATGTAGGTTTACACCATATGAAATTTAGTTGCCGAGGTAAAAAATTGTGATCTTGCTCGCACCAATTAACAAGATTTTTCTTAATTTAAGAATTCAGGAAATGTAATCTTTAAAAAAGGTATAATTTTATAGTGGTAAATTATTAAAAATATTGAAAGATGACCTGGAAGGAAAAAATAGAACAACTGGCCGCCCTGCTTGAAAAAATACCTCAGCCCCAATCGTTTGAGGTGAGCAAGGGAGTATATCAACCTTACTTTGTTCTGGAACTGCGCCCGGCGAACTGGGAAATTGTTCCCTATGCTGAGTATACCCGATTGGACGGGGTGCAGGGGAAGGAAACTCGTTTAAATCATCAAATTATCGAGACTCAAAAAGTAAATATAAATCAGGATGAATTAAATCTGATTTCATATCTTTTATCTTTTAATCAGTATGATACCCGCCGTTTATTTGCTTATGGACAACCGGTCGGATTTCTTCTGGACTGGCTGCGAGGGAGTCGGGTGTTAAACCGGACGCCAGGGAAAGAATTAGTTTCTCTCGATTTTGCTGAAGATACTGGCACTATTGCGCTGGGTATTTTCAAAGAAAACGAAGAATATATTTTACAACCTATAATTGTTTATCCGGATCGAACTGTATTCTTGGATGAGCAGATCGATGTACTGGCGGCGAATCCCATCTATATCCTGCATAAAAATATTTTGTATCGGGTGGAATCCCGCATGTCTGCTTTCTTCTGGATCAATTTTTTTCGTCTGCAACAAAGAATCCGCATCCCTATTGAAGAAATTAAGGAATTCATCAATTCTTTCATCTCCCGAATCTTACCTGCCCTGGACTGGAAAAGTCTGGAGGAACATCTTAAAATTTATGAATTGCCCTTAGACTCTACTCGTCTTTATCTATATGAACGGGCAGGACAATTAAATATTGAGGTGAAATTTTTATATCAAAATATTGAATTTCCTGCTCAACCTCCCTCTGAAAAATCGCTGGCTTCTCAGGGGAAATATTTATTCATTGTGAAAAGAGATGTCCAGCAGGAAACGGCTGTCCGTCGCTTATTGCATCAGTCTGGTTTACTATATATTCAACATCGCTGGCAGGTGGACCCCCAATATCATATTCTGGATTGGTTGCGTGAACAGCTGCCTCTTCTAGTGAAACAAAATATTGAAATATTTGGCGAAGAAAAGCTTTACCGCTATCGGCTAAAGAGCGGAACTCCTCAGTTAAAACTAAAATTTTCAACTTCGCTAGATTGGTTGGAAATGGAGTACGAATTAGCGATCGGTAAAGAGAGCTTAACCATCTCCAATCTGTTGGAGCAATTACAACCTGGTAAACGGTACCTCAAACTGGCTGATGGAACCAATGTCTATTTTGGAGAAGAACTCATTCAAAGACTCAGTCAGTTTCTGCGCCTGATCAATCAGCAGTCCTCAAAAGGGAAGGAGAAATTTCGTCCGGCCAGTTTTCTGTTGGTGGATGAACTGGTAAAATTAGCCGATACTGTCGAAACGGATCAGGGATTTCAGCAATGGACACAACATTACCAGCAGTTTGACCACATCCAACCGGTAAAACTAACCAATACTTTCAAAGGTGTGTTGCGTGATTACCAAAAAACCGGTTTGGATTGGTTGGCATTTTTAAACCAATTCCGATTTGGGGGAATTCTAGCTGATGATATGGGTTTAGGCAAAACTATTCAGGTCATTGCTCTATTGAGTTATTTGAAACAACAGCATCAATTAACCAAACCGTCTTTGATTGTGGTTCCTTTGACCGTACTGTTCAATTGGGAAAGCGAATTGAAACGTTTTGCCCCCGGACTTTCGGTGCTCCTCTATCAGGGTCAAAAAGCAGAAAGGGAGAAACTGCTGAAACAATTTTCAAAAGTGGAGGTGGTTCTGGTTAGCTATGGAATTTTATTGCAAGATCAGTCCATGCTGCAAAATGTGGAATGGGAATATGTGGTTATCGATGAATCGCAAAAGATAAAAAATCCGCAAACCAAAACTTATCAGACTGTTGAAGGTTTAAAATCTGCCCATCGATTATGTTTAACAGGCACTCCTATTGAGAATTCAGTGACCGATCTATGGTCACAGTTCAATTTTTTAAATCCTGGAATGTTAGGGACTCTCAAGCAATTCGAGGCACGCTTTGGGAAGAATGGTTTTGTTACGGAAAATGACCATCGGCTTTTACAGCGGATTATTCATCCATTCATCCTTCGCCGGCGCAAAGAGGAAGTACTGGAAGAACTGCCGGCCAGAACGGATATTACACAATTGGTAGATATGACGGATAATCAAAGAGAGCTCTATCATCTCAGCTTGCAGAATTACCGGGAGCAAATTTTTAGTCAATTGGAAAGAGATGGATTAAATAAGACCAGACTTAAAATTCTGGAGGCTCTTACTCATTTACGGCAGCTGGCGTGTCACCCCGCTATTTTTGACCATTCGATTGAGGCGATGGATTCCGGCAAAATGATACTTCTGGAGGAGATGTTGGAAGAGTTAATTCAGGAAGGTCACAAAGTTCTGGTTTTCTCTCAATTTGTACGCTTTCTCCACATCATTCAGAAAATTTTAGATGAGAAACAATGGACCTATTCTTACCTGGATGGAACGACTCGTGACCGCAAATCAGTGATAAATAAATTTCAGGAAGATCCCACTGTCAAGGTATTCCTTATTTCTCTTAAAGCGGGTGGCTTGGGTTTGAATTTAACCGCCGCCGATTATGTGATACACATGGATCCCTGGTGGAATCCAGCAGTGGAAGAGCAGGCCACCGATCGTGCCCACCGCATTGGACAAAAGAATAAAGTGTTTGTTTATAAATATATTGTGAAAAACACGGTGGAAGAAAAAGTCCTTCGCTTGCAGGAAGAGAAGAAGAAGTTATTCAGCACGATTATCACTTCTGAGAAAAGTCTGGTCAAAGAACTGAGCATAGATGATTTAAAAGCGATTTTTCAAATGCCCAATGGTTCCCTTCCTAATAAAACCAGGAATTAATTGAAATCCCTTCTGTCTAAATAAATTTTACTTATATCTTTTGTGGAGCAATTCTGAAAATATTCCAGAAATTTTCAAACCGAGCCCTGGAGAGGTGTCAGGTTTTTTAATCCGCCAAAATCAAACTGAATTCTGAGCTTCACAAAGACGGTAGCTAAAATCGAATTACCATTTGGTCTTTTGATGACTTTCCACCAGGGGAGGATAGGTTCTCCGGGGCGGATACATTTTTTTTCTTTCCATGCGGATTCCATTTAGAATTAAAACAGAATAAATCTACGTGGATGGTCGGGGGTTGAACTCTTCTCATTTTAATGTCGGTCTTTTTTGAGCAACTATTACCAGGTTTGGAGAGGTTTTTCTATCAAATTTGCTGAAATGCATGTCCCCATATACAGCGATAGGAAAAAGTCTGACCCTCTGTAAATAATTCTGAAGTTCTTCAAGGGTATATGGATAAAGCAGAGTACTATGCAGTTCAGAGATGGTTTTTTGTTTCTCCCAGGCAATTGTCAGCACATTGAAATTGATGAATTTTCCCTCGTAATCATAAAAGCGTATAAATTCCAGATTATCCATTCGATGGATACTAATAATTCGCTGTTTGTCTGATAAGATTTTATGGTAATTGAGTAATTGCAAAATTACCCATCCTCCTGGTTCCAACAGGTGATAAAAATTTCGAAAAGTTGACAGAAGCTGACTTTTAGTGAGGAGATGAGGAATGGAATTACCCAGACAAAGCACAGCCTGAAATTGATGATGAATGTTCTTGCTTAATTTTTCCAGGGGCGTTTGTATCCATCTAATTGATACGCCTGCCGTTCTGGCATTTTTACGAGCGTGTTTTAACATTTCTCTGGAAATATCCGCTCCCCACATCTCTACTCCCAACTGCGAGAGGAGCAGAGTATGCAGGCCGGTACCACAGGCTGCATCCAATCCGCGACGGAAGGGATATTTCTGCAACCATTTTTGTAAAATTTCCTTTTCGCTATTCCACCGCTGTTCCAGACGAGTCATCGCATCATAATTCTCAGAAAGCTTCCGATAAAAAATTTCTGGTGATAAGGGTTTTGCTGATTTTCCCATTTTCTTCTCATCGTTTAGACAAATCTACATCAAGAATTCTTTATTACATGTTTCATATTCTGTTATGTTCAGATGTGTAAACTATGTGAATGAAAGGTAAAGAGCATTTCACAATGGTAACCGAGACGATCTGATTGGAATAAATGACATGTTGTTCTCCCAAAATCTCCAGCAAAACTGTATTTTTAAGGTAATTTAGATTTATTCCTGTTTCTGCTGTTTCATTTGATCCAGGTAATATTGATCGGCAAAATATACGATACGAACCATTAATTTAATCAACCAGTCATATAAATGAGAGAAGACATTCGTATGACGCGGTGTTCGCTGGAATTCCCTATAGGTATTCTGGGCAATCACCCTGATTTCAGGTAAAGCCCGCACGGCAGTAGAAAATAAGATACTAAAATGATGCAAATGAATTTTCTGTAAAGCCGAGGCTATTTCCTGAATAGAGATTTTATTGGTAAACATTTTTATTCCCAAAAGGATTAAAACACTACGGTTAAACATAAGGAGGCTCATCTGAAAATATTCGGATGAATAAGAAATTCCGAGAAATCGCATATCTTTTTCCCCAAGAAATAGCGGCACGCCCAGAAGTAAACTCAGTAATAACAAATTAAATTTCCATTTTAGAAAAATAGAAAATGCTTGGCGATTGATGAAGAAAATAAAAATAACAACCGGGATAAAAATATACCACTGATTGGAGGGATTTAATAAAAGCGCTGAAATCAAGATGCCAGTAAAAAGAGAAAAATATATCTTCATTCTTTTAGTTAGAATTAATTGGGAATTCCTTTTTTACTCGCAACGCTAAAGAATACGCTAACCACCCACTGGTAGTACCTAATATCAGATGCAAGAAAACATAGATTAAAATAATCCAGATGAGGTAACTGAATTCCAGCTGTAAAAGTTGAGTGATTTTCTGAAAAGTTTCGATATATATCTTATAAATATTTTCACCAAAAATTATTCCTTGACTGATGAATGGATGAAAAATCGTATACACCGAGAGGGCGCTGGCGGTCATGACATAACTGAATCGATGAACACCTAAGAGTGAAATTAATACTTCAGCTATTAGAGATTCAATAAGAATGGCGATGAAAGGGCCTGCAATTACTGTTCCTACTGAAAAAATTTTTAATGTGGCAGCGATACCTCCCATCATCAAAATTGAACCACGCCTTCTGATAAAAAAACGACCAGTTAAAAAGATGATACTGCAGATTGCCGCCAATAAAGCACCCCCCATTGGTAAGCGAATACCTTTTATAACAACGCCAAGTGTGATCTCAACCAATCCCCACAACGCCCCAAATATGGCAATGAATACACTATCGCGTGAAAGAGAAAACCGATTAGATCCATATTCTGCGGAGGAAATAATTTTGCGACTTTTTTCCATTTAATGTTATTACCGATCAAATGTTTAACTAAACTCGATAATTTTCTATTTGACTGGCTGAGTGAAAATTTTTTAAAAGTAAATATTTTTTTTCAGTGTTACGACGTTATGTGATAGACTACAGACTGATTAAAAAAGAGATACACGTGATCTATGATTAAACCGGAAAAAAAATATTTACCGATTATACCATATGATACCGAGGGAAGATATTCTTTAAACCGAAAATAAATCAAGAAATATTTCAAAAAAATTTTTTCGTGGAGAAGGATATATACAGGACTCCGTGAAGCACCTTAATAAGCCAGCGATTATATTTTGTCATAGATCATTGCTTTATCCTTTATTAACTTTAAGCCAGCGTTTTTAATGAATCCATCTGAAAATATCTCAAGCTGATGTGCATAGGAGAAAAAAAACATGAAATTCTTAAATAGTATTGAATTAGTGTTTTTGGTACTCGCTCTGACTGTTTTTTCACAAGAACAGTTTTTAAAAATTTATAGTAATTCGAATCAATTTACTATTGATAAACTGATTCCCCATACCGCAGTGAAAAGTCAGGATAGCACCGGTACGTGCTGGGTGTTTTCAACTTTATCATTCCTGGAATCGGAGCTTCTCCGTGAAGAAAAAGAAGAGATTGATCTGTCCGAAATGTTTATTGTGCGACATCTTTATCCGGAAAAAGCCCTAAACTATTTTCGGTTGCACGGGCGCACTACCTTCGGAGAGGGTGGATTGAGCCATGATGTGCTCACGGCAATTCAAAAATATGGGATTGTCCCCGAAGAAGTTTATTTAGGAAGAAAAAATAACACTGTTATTCATCATCATTTTGAATTAGTCGCGATATTAAAATCCATGCTTGATGCAATTTTGGGATTGCCCCAGAAGCATCTGACGATGGAATGGAAAGAGGCTCTTAATGCAGTTCTAGATAGTTATCTAGGCCCACCACCGGCCCAATTTAGATATAAAGGCCGAGAATATACGGCGAGAAGTTTTGCTAAGAATTATCTTCAACTGGATCTGGAGAACTATGTTGAACTAACTTCTTTTTTACATCATCCCTATTATCAGAAATTCCGTCTGGAAATTCCTGATAACTGGAGTTGCTATCAAAATTATTGGAATGTGACTCTTGATGAATTGGAAGAGGTGGTTGATGAGGCCATTCAAAATGGTTTTTCAGTCGTGTGGGACGGAGATGTGGGAGATAAACATTATGCGGATGAAAATACTAACTATGCTATTGTTCCTGTGAGAGAAGGGGTCGATAGTTTGGAAAATGAAAGAGAAATTACGGCGGAGATACGTCAGGAGAAATTTGATAATTTTGAAACAACTGATGATCATTTATTGCATGTGATAGGAATAGCTCACGATCGAAATGGAAAGAAATTTTATCTCGTAAAAGATTCCTGGTATGCAAACACGCCTTACGGGGGATATATTTATTTATCTCGGTCTTATTTCCGTTTGAAAACGGTTTCGATCATGTTGCACAAGGAGGGAATAAAGAGTTCAGTAAGAAAAAAATTGAATATCTGATATCAAAGAAGCAGTTCAAAAACCGATATTTTTCTTATAACCCCAATTGATCGGATATATTTTGCATGGCTTTTATGACGGTATCGATATGTTCCTCCAGGGATACTCCAAGCAGTTGAGCTCCTTCTATGATTTCCTCACGGTTCACCTGCCGGGCAAAGGCTTTGTCTTTCATTTTCTTTTTGACGGAGGATACTTCCACTTCCGCTAATTTTCGGGAGGGTCTAACGTAAGCTACCGCTGTGATAAAGCCGCATAGTTCATCCACTGCAAATAAAGTTTTCGCCAACAATGTATCTCGCGGGACTCCGGTATGACTGGCGTGAGATAGAATGGCCTGAACCCATTCTTCAGGAAATTTTTTGCTTCGAAGAATCTCAGCTCCTTTAAAAGGATGATCCTCCATGCTGGGATATTTTTCATAGTCAAAGTCATGTAGGAGTCCGA
Organism: uncultured Caldithrix sp.; assembly: GCA_964394475.1. Classification (GTDB taxonomy): domain Bacteria; phylum Calditrichota; class Calditrichia; order RBG-13-44-9; family RBG-13-44-9; genus RQOF01. The sequence continues at coordinate 18,375 of CAYMXZ010000043.1, forward strand.
TGATCCTCCATACCTCTTCATTTTCCCCGAATCGGCGAGCATAGGCTTGCATGGCAGCCTCCACCGCCAGGGCGTGTTTTATTAATCCATCCTTGGTGGTGTATTCGGTTAATAGGTGATAAGCATCATCGCGAGTCATAATTTTTCTCTTTTTAAGTTTGCTGGTAAAAAATTTTATTTAAAAGGGATATGTCTTCATTCGTAATACTGATATCATCCAAAATATATTCCCCAAAGCAGATTTACTGAATTCACCTAAACTGAAAATTCAAAACTCAAAGATCGCCGAAATTTTTTGTTGCTCTATGACTTCTAAAATGGATTCATCTTGTATTCTCAGGTAATCTGATACCGTTTGTCGTGCAATAACTGGAGTATTATTTTCTTGACTGAGATGAGCCAGAAGAATTTTCTGCACAGCGCCATGCAGAATGCTTTTTAAAAACGTCCCACAGTCGTGGTTTGATAAGTGCCCTACCCGGCTGGCAATCCGCTCTTTTAGTTCCCAGGGATAGGGTCCGTTTAGCAGCATCTCTGGATCGTGATTGCTCTCTAAGATAATGAATTGAGCCTGTTTTATGCTATCTTCGACTTCCGGGGTAACGACCCCTAAATCGGTACAGACAGCCATTTTTTTATTGTGATGGCTGATAAGATAACCCACCGTTGGAAAAGCATCGTGGGAGACACGAAATGGCTCAAGATCAATATCCCCGATAGAAAATGGACCTTTCCAGGGTATAATTTTTTCATTTCCATTTAAAAGGAATGTCAGTTCATCCAGAGTATCGGGATGTCCATAAATGGGTATTCCATACTGGCGAGAGAAGGTGTTGGCTCCAATCACATGATCGCGATGAGCATGAGTGAGGACGATAGCATTGATGCTATCGGGATGGATTTTAATCGATTCCAGGCGAGACTTGATCTGCAGGGCGCTTAGCCCGGCATCAATTAAAATTCGTTGGTGTTGAGACTCCACAAACAGAGAATTTCCGCGACTTCCACTGGCTAAAGAACAGATTTTCATTTTACATTTTGGTATAGAGAATATATTTATACAATTGTGAGATAATAGCTGAATTT
>CAYMXZ010000044.1:0-19383 GCA_964394475.1 uncultured Caldithrix sp.
ATATAGATAATCTGATTTTGCATGGTCATATGTGGAAGCCCACCTGGGATCCGGAAGGTTTACTCAGCACCATTCCTGCCATTGCTACGGCTCTCAGCGGCGTGCTGACCGGTCATTTAATTCAATCGAATCTTGATCGCCGGGATATTGCCGGCTGGATGTTCGTCACAGGCTGGATCGCCATCGTCATTGGATTGTTCTGGAATATCGTTTTTCCGATAAACAAATCATTGTGGACCAGTTCCTATGTGGTATTCACAACTGGTGCGGCCCTGGAATTTTTAGCATTTTGCTATTGGTTAATCGATGTGAAGGGAATTAGAAAGTGGGCTCTTCCTGCCATTATGTACGGGATGAATGCTATCGCCGTTTTCGTCTTATCTGGTTTGTTAGCAAAAATGCTGGCTTATATTAAAGTCACCGGCAATGATGGCAACCCTATCTCTTTAAAAACCTGGATTTTCGATCATCTATTCCTCTCCTGGGCCGATCCGATCAATGCTTCTTTAGCATTCGCCCTCACTAATGTCCTGTTCTGGTTGGGAATAATGGCTATCATGTATTATAAAAAAATATTCATCAAGATTTAATTTAATGAATGCAATTATAGAGATAAGGATTAATTACCATTTAATATAAGAAAATTGTGGACAATGGATCGATGACGACAAAATATAACCGCGGCATAATTTTTTGTCTATTTTTTATTTTATATTTTTTATTATTAATAGGATGTACTCATTCATCACCAAAAAATTCATTTCTGAAAACCGGTTTGGATCGTATAGATGAATATGCACAGTTGTTCCAGCATAAACGAGTGGGACTTATCACCAATCACACCGCTTATAATTCAGAGAATCAATATATTCTGGATGTTTTCAGGAATTTACCGGATGTGAAAGTGACGGCTCTTTTCGGACCAGAACACGGAATTCGCGGGAGTTCTGCAGCTGGTGTGCTCATTGAGACAGAAACTGATACGGCTCAACAAATTCCGATTTATAGCTTATACGGGCGAACTCGCAAACCAACGCCGGAGATGCTGAATCAGGTCGACATATTAGTATATGACATTCAGGATGTTGGTGCACGCTATTTTACTTACATCTCCACCATGGGATTAGCCATGGAAGCTGCTGCCGAAAAAGGTATTCCTTTCATTGTTCTCGATCGTCCAAACCCCATCAATGGTCAAGAGATTGAGGGAAATATTCTGGAAGGCCAGTTTAGCAGTTTTGTCGGAATGTACCCCATTCCTGTGCGTCACGGAATGACGGTGGGCGAGTTGGCCAAAATGATAAATGAGGAAGGTTGGCTGAAGCAGGGAATAAAAGCTGAATTGACCGTGATTCCCATGAAAAACTGGGAAAGAGAAATGTGGTACGATCAAACCGGTTTAGCTTATATAAGGCCTTCCCCCAACATCCCAAATTTACGATGTGCCGCTGCTTATCCTGGTACCTGTTTATTGGAAGGCACAAATATTTCAGAAGGACGCGGTACTACCCTGCCCTTTTTATTATTTGGCGCTCCGTGGATTGAGAACAAACGGTTACATCAGGAACTGCAAAAACTCCAGCTCAAAGGAATAGAATTCAGGGATACGACCTTTACGCCGAAATCAATTTCCGGAATGGCCGAGAATCCCAAATATCAGGATACGCTCTGTTCAGGAGTTATTATTAAGATCACCAATCGTGAAGAGTTTAAGCCCTATCGTTCAGGAATCTGGATTGTGAAAATCATACATGATCTCTACCCGGAAAAATTCAGATGGCGAATTCATCACTTTGATGCCCTGTGTGGAACTGATCAGATCCGATTGGCCATCGAACAGGGAGTACATCCTGACAGTTTGATAAAAAGCTGGCAGTCTGAACTGGAAAATTTTAAAAAGGTAAGAAATAAATATCTTTTATACGATTAAAGATTAATATCAACCTGACAGTTTTTCAGGCGGTGATTACCAGTTAACAAAAATTGAGTGGAGCAACAGCAAAATTTCTAGTGTCCAAATAAATTTTTATCTTACTATATCATTATGCAACAAGAACCCTAATCACTTTTAAAAAAGAATCAAGTTCTGAGATGCAAAGAAGAAAATTCGGAAAGACCAATTTGGAAGTCAGTGAAATTGGTTTTGGTGCCTGGGCAATTGGCGGATCATTTATGGCTGGTAACATTCCCTTAGGTTGGGGATCAACCGATGACGCCACCTCGAAAAAGGCCTTGGAGACCGCCATAAGTCAGGGTATAAATTTTATTGATACGGCCGATTTTTATGGACTGGGACACTCAGAAGAGTTGATTGGTGAAGTGGTTGGTAATAATCCGAATATCATCATTGCCACCAAAGTTGGACATCGGCTTGCAGAAGATCAATCCATCCTGTTTGATTACTCAAAAGATTATATTCTTCAGGCCTGTGAGTTGAGTTTAAAGCGACTAAAGCGGGATTATATCGATTTATATCAACTGCATACAGCTAAAGTTAAACATTTCGAAGCAGGTGAATGTCTGGAGGCGATGGAGATATTAAAAGCCCGGGGAAAGATTCGCTATTGGGGAGTATCACTGAATACCTATAATCCTTTCCCGGAGGCGGAGTATCTCCTGCAGAATAATTTGGGAGACGGATTTCAACTGGTATTCAATCTGATCAATCAACGGGCAAGGAAAATAATTTTAGAAGCAGCCAGCAAAGGAATGGGAATCATTGCCCGAATGCCCTTGCAATTTGGACTTCTCACAGGCAAGTTTTCTCCTCAGACAACTTTTGATGAAAGTGATCATCGTCGATTTCGTTTAAAACCACCTCTATTAAAAGAGGCTTTGCAATCCCTTGAACCGATCTGGAAAATGGCAGAAAAATATCAGATCACACCGGCCCAACTGAGTTTGAGTTTTATAAGAAGTTTTCCGCAGATTTCTACCATTATTCCCGGAATTAAAACTCCCCAGCAGGCTATAGAAAATTCATCTGGATTGGTACAATTAGCAGAAGACGACATTCATTTTATTTCAGACTTATATAATACTCACTTTGAGCGAATAGTCGAATTAATGGAACAACAGGAAGGTTAAACTAAAATATAATTGACTAAATCAAAAAGTAAATATCATAATAAATGCAGATGAAGATTCCCATGAATAAAAACTGGATGCATGAAGAAGCCATCGCTTATGGAATTATTAATATCAGTGTGGCGGATATGCGAGCCCAATCCGTTTTTCAATCGGAGATGGTCAATCAAACTCTGTTAGGAACCATTGTACCCATTCTGGATAAACGGGATGAATTTTATCTCATTCAGAACTGGGATGGATATTGGGGTTGGATCAACAAACATACGATAGCCATTGCCGATTTAGAAAAGGTTGAAAGCTGGCACAACAGTCGGCGAGTAATTGTCACGGCCAATTATGGACTGGTGCATACTCGTGCTGATGAGGATTCGGACATTATCTCTGATCTGGTGGCAGGTGTCGTTTTAAAAAAAATAAAAGCTGAAGGAACATTTACTCAGGTTGAAATGCCGGATGGAGAAACTGGATATATTAAGAGTCACCTGATAGATGATGAAGCTCAACATGGCAGGATAAAAATATCTCCACAAAAAATAGTGGAACAGTCCCAAAGATTTCTTGGAATACCTTATCTGTGGGGCGGCAATTCCACCAAAGGGTTTGATTGTTCTGGCTTTGTGCAGACCGTTTTCCGTTTGCTCAATTTTAATCTTCCGCGCGATTCCGGCCCCATGTCCAGAGAAGGACAGAATATCCCCATTGAAAAAGGATATGAAAATTTAAAAACCGGTGATCTGATATTTTTTGGCAAAAGTCCACGACGCATTAATCATGTGGCTATTTATCTCGGAGATCAACTGTATATTCATTCACGAGGTAAAGTAAGAATAAACAGTCTCGATCCCAAACATCGTCTCTATGAGGATTACCTGAAAAGTCTTCTGGTAAAAGTTCAACGATTTATTTAGCCGATTAATAATTAGACCGTTTTCGTGCTTTGTGCCAGATGATTTTATCAACAACAAAATAAAGCAAGGTCAATGCATTGTAGTGGTTTCAAGTGCTATTCCTGGTACTAAATTGTCCAAGATAGGATTTAAGTTGACATGGATAGTAATATTTTGATCGGATAACAAGATTAACAGGATAGATTAAATGATTTTTTATCGAATACAAATTTAAAAAATACCTGGTCAGACCCCCTCAATCATGTAAATCCTGTTATCCTGTCAAAGATCGAATGTCATCCAGTCATTAGAAAACCGCTCCTGTGAATGAAGCAGGTCTTTATTAGTGATACGTCCCCAGTTTTGTGATTGTCAAAGAAATATTCATAAAAAACCTCCCAAAAGTAAAATACCTTTGGGAGGTTTTGAATCGGGTCAATTTCAGAGAGAAATTTATCTCATCAGTGTCATCTTCTTCGCTTCGACAAAATTACCGGCTTTAATGGTATAAATATAGATCCCGCTCGCTACTTTCACACCCTGATCGTTGGTGCCATCCCACAAAATTTTGTAGGAGCCAGCGGCAGTCGGTTCATTCAGCAACGTCTTTACTTTTTGACCCAGAGTATTATAAATAACAATATTCACATCCACAGCTTGTGGAAGATCAAACGCAATCCAGGTTTCAGGGTTGAAAGGATTGGGATAATTCTGGTGCAGAGCGAATTCTTTGGGGATAGTATTATCATCACCGATTTTAGTAACCACAATTGGAAGTTCCTCAGAAAATTCCCCCTGATTTCCATTGAAATCATATGCCACCACGCGATAGAAGAAATTTCCAAATCCCACATTTTGATCAACGAAGAAATTGGAAGTGGTGGTTCCGATTTCAGTGGCTGGATTGGTTGGATCGAATCCAGGTTGGGTGCCGCGGCGAATGGAGAAATAATTGAAATCAGGATCTGGTGATTCTTCCCAGGTTAATTCCACATTGTTATTCACCACATTTCCGGTCAGATTAAGAGGTGCGGTAGGAATTAAATTGTCAATGGAATAGCCGCTCTTGGGAATCGATTTCCAATTTACCAGAGGATCTGGTGTATGAGAAGAGACAAAAAAGTCTGTCAACCAATCCGTACCATCACCCAGAGTTGGTACCACGGCCGCATAATAAGGTGCCTGAATAGGTACGATGGTAGCGACTTGTACGGGATAAACCCCTGCATCGATTCTCCAGATCACATATTGGGTAATTTGTTCGGTGTTGGGAGGGGTAGTTCCCTGGACTGGGGTCAACAACGAACCATTAATGTAAACCTCCGGGAATTCGACTCCTTCCGGTCCATAAATGGCCACAGGAATTGTGGTTCCTTCAACAAGTACGTCCTCTCCAGCGGCCTGCCAGATCACCCATACTTGCCGGCCCTGATCATTGGGAACATCGACCACCGCCTGAATAATCGGTTGATTATTGTCAACTGCTTTTAAAATTACCAGTGGTGGATAAGGAGGACCACTTATTGGTCGAGTTAAACCCGCATACATAATTTCATCCTGCAGATCATTATCAATATTAGCGACTACTACCACATCCAATTGAGCACCCTTGGGAGCAATAATATTTTTATCAATTTTCGATTTCACCCAGCTGGCAGGACTGGTAATATCACCACCCTGGTATTCCAATCTTACCACATTATTTCTTTCTCCGGGAGGTGGCTCAAAATCTCTGGTTCCGATGATATAATCCAGATATCCATCGCCATCCACATCGCCGGCACTGGCGCCATTTAACCAGCGAATTTCAGGATAATCAGTAAAATTTGCTATTTCAGTAGCCACTAAAGTATCAACGGATTCCTGAAGCAGAAATACCTTCTTAGTAGTCGCCCAATCCGCTACCAGAATTTCATCAACGGCATTTCCATCGATGTCCACCACGGTAGCCGTTTTCCATGAACCACCAGGAACGAGACCAACTTGTGGGGTTCCAACAACATAGGTAGAAGATCCACTATCCCAGCGGACTTTAGTGACATCCCCATTGCTTCTAATGAAATAAATATTGGTTCCCACCACCGCCACATCGTATTGGATATTTGCACCCAGACCTTCCCATTCAGTAGTCCACACTTCGGTGCTATCTCCATTGTCTGGAATATTGTTTACTGAATAAATAGCACCGCGTTGTGATCCGGCGCGCAAGGCGGTAACCATTTCATCTGTTCCGTCTCCGTCTACATCGGCAATTATCATTCTGAATGGTCGGATGTTGGCATCGTTAGCTGTGGTAATAGTCCAGAAGGCATTTGGTCGCCACAGACTATCGGCGGGATTAAAGATACCCATATTATCGCTTCCATCACCAGGGGTTTCATACACCACAATGCGAGGAGGATTAGGATTGGCCGCATTGGTGAAATTAACGATGCCCCAAACAATTTCCCCTTTTCCGTCATTGTCCAGATCAGCCGCGCACAGAGTTGGCCAGGTATTCTGGATGGTCCAGAAGAAGGGATCTGGGTTGGCATCCATTTGCGTGGACCAGACTTCCACCCATTTACCCTGCGCATTGAGTTCATACTTGTAAATTCTGGGAATCTGATCGCCTGTCAGCACATCGGTCCAGTTGTTGTTCACAATATACATCTCTTTGAATCCATCGTTGTCGAAATCCACATTGGCCACCACATTACCATAACCACCCACATTCAAATCGGGATCGGGCATCAGAATAGCACTCCGATCAAAGCGATCCTGTCCGATAATACTGCCGCTCATGAAAACAATAAAAAGAACAGCGAAAAACATTACACATTGCTTCATTAGAGCCTCCTATAATTTTGGTTAAGATCCTTAACTCAAGTGTTTTAGTAAATCTTAAAAAATGGTAAGACTCTTTCTATTATCCCCTCCTTTCTGGAAAATGTTTTTCTAACTTATCTCAGTCAAAATTTATTTAAAGTTAATATCGAACGGAGAAAGAAACAAACTTTACATTGGTCAATCGTCCATAATCCGCCCAACCAAAATCAAATTTTAAATGGGTACCCACCACATTATACTTTAATCCTGCCCCAAAGGTAAGTCCTTCTTCACTGTTGTCTAAAAAAAGTGATTTGTAGCCGGCTCGCAGAAATACAGTATTGCGGACACCCAATTCCAGGCCTGAATTAATATATTCCGAATTATCATTGGGTTGGTTCCCGTCGGCGGCTAGCAGCAACTGAATATTTTCGGTATTTACAGCTCTCCAGGCTAAACCGAATCGCATATTCAGAGGTAAATCATAACTCTCGGTGCGATATTTAGCGGGGACTTCCTGCACCGCACCGGATTCATTTAGAGGAGCGACATTGATATAAAGGTCCCGACCATCTAACCTCATTTTGCTACCGAAATTGGTTACCGCTGCACCCAGAACTAAATTTTTTACCGGCGTATAGTATAAAATTCCCAGGTCCAGTGCTCCGCCCCGAGCGGAAACATTAAAAATCCTCTCCTGGATGAACTTACCGGATAGACCGATTGAAAAGCGGTCGGTGAGGTTGATGGCATAACTCACACCCAGGGCAATCATATTGGCGTCCCATCGTTGACCGGTCCCTTCCGGTGCTTCGATGGTGCGGACCAATTCTTCGGGGGTCCGAAAGGAAATCACATTAGCAGCCACGGCGCCGGCATTGCCCAGATTCATGGAAAAGGCGGCTACATCATAATCCGTTTCGGCTAACCACTCCGCATGGTTGAAAATAGCCTCTCCATTTCCAACAATTCGGGAAAGACCAGCCGGATTCCAATAAACCGCCAGCACATCGGTAGCCAGAGCGGTGTAGGCACCTCCCATACCAATGGGCCGTGCACCGGCCGCAATTTTTAAAAATTGCGCGGCAGTAGTCCCTACCCGATTAATTGATGAGACTTCTTGCGATTGAGTTTGAGAATATCCAACCTGAATATTCCACAATAATAGAATTAAAAAAAATATCCCTGATCGCAAAACAAAATTATTTTTCATACCTATTCTCACTAATTATTCTTCAAAAGTGATCTCATTTCAATAACTATGAGGTTCAGTTTTTTGTCATTTAATCACTGCAAAACGACCAATTTTCGTCCCGACACCCGGGGCATCAATGTGATAGATGTACACACCATAGGCAATTTCCTGCGACTCAAAACTCAACAAGTTCCACCAGGCATAATTATAGCTGTCATTTTTTTGGATGGTAGCCACCAATTCTCCAACAATGGTGTAGATTCGAATGGTACATTGCGGCGGCAGATTTCTGAATTCAATCCGCCGATCGTCCCGATCACCCGTACGGACACCGGCAATCTCGGCCGCACTATAAGCGATATATGGATTTGGAACAACATAAACCTTGTCCAGCGGATTTTCAGTAGCCTGAGGTTGGAATTGAGCGGCTTTAGTTTCTATCGAATATACATCCCCGGCATCGAATGGTTTACGTGAAAAGAACAGGAACACATCCCCTTCTCCCGGATAGACTGGAGGTCTGATGACCACACTATCCTCACCACTGGTAGAAACCAGGGTATCCACGGGGGGAGAAAATTTCACCTGATAGGTAGTCTGGGTAGGCTGAGTCCAATTGGGCTTCAGCAATATGATTGTTTCCTGCCAATCCCAGCGTTTATTCCGAGTATTTGCAGGTTCATTAATAAAAAAGTCGACTCTCTCTCCGGTTTCCAGATCAATGATTTTAAAATTGGACTTTACATTAAGCAAAATAGACGAATCCGCTGGTTGAACAAGGGCACCTGTGGAATTGGTATCATAATTAAAGAAGCGGATTTCAAAATCAGATGGATAGGGTTTTCCCTGAATATCGGATAATTTTATTTTAGTAAATTCATCATTGAAATTGGTATTAGTGACAATGGTTTTAAAACCGCTTCTACCACCTTTGGTGCTCAGGGAATCGAGTCCTACTTCTTCATTGCGAGCAAAAACTTTTATCCCATCAAAAACTGGATTATCATCTTCACTGTTAATTGAAAGGCTGGAGGCAACTGGCTTCAGTAAGTAAGAAGCGGTAAATGATTCACCCGATGCAAGCGAGCCGGCATATTTGCCACGAATTCGCGCATTCGCATAATCGATTTCATACCGATTGGTATCCACCACACCTCCAAAACGGTCGGTCACGCTCACCGACCCTTCTACCAATTGAGTGCCAAACACCAGATTTACAAAAAAAGTGTCACGGGCAATAAAAGTAGTGCTCTGAGGCTGTTTGTCAATCACCGAAAAACCTACCTGGCTGTTGAGGGAATCAATTGGGACATTCTCAAAAATAATATCATATTTTTTCCCTTCCTTCACCTTGAGCGGATCGATAAATTCCACCCAAACCGGTCCTGTGGCATTCCCAACTTCACGAGTGGCTTCATGGTTATTCGTATTAGCCAGAGTGGGAGGGATATAACCAGTGGCCAGGTCATTGGGAACTGCCATGGCAGTATTCACATCGAAAGAAAACAAGCGTGTGACGGCATCTCTCTGAATAACTCTCTGACATTCCGTGGGGGCCAATTTTGCTTTCCGATCACCATGGTCATATGAGGTTACCGCGTAAAAGTACGGGACTCCATTTTTCACGTTATTGGAATCAACAAACATATGGACTAATCCGCTGTTACGTCCTAAATCGTAGCGGACACCGCGGCCGGCATATTCAATTTCTGATAAACCGGCATATTCATTAATCAGATCAAACTGAGCGGCCAGTCCGTTCACCATTTTCAAAGGTTCGGATAAGAAAGGAATACCTTTTGAATCGGTGATGGTCTGGGTGTCATTAAAGCTATAATCCCGGCTACGATAGATACGGTATCCTTCGAAATCAAATCCTTTTTCCATACTATCAGGGTTAGCACGGGCGACAAACGGGTCGTAGGAGGCCTCAGCCCCAGCGTCCCAGTACAGGGTGACTTTTCGATCGCCAGGAACTGCCACCAGACGGGGCTTTTTAGGAGCCTGGGCAAAACGATAATCGGCCTCAAAAACCTGTTGTGAAATTTCGGCATTATTCAACAGATCGTCAAAATCCATTCCCATAAGCAGGGCAATGGAGAAGCGCTGACTTTCTCCCGGAAGCAGCGAAAATGGTCCAGAACCATAAATAAAAACATTATCCGATTCCTGTTGAATCGTCGGTAAGGGATCGCCCGGCTTCTGATTATCGGTGGACATCTTTTCCCACATGAGTTCATCGTTGCGTGGTCGATTATTTCCTCCAAAAAGAATGGCATTAAAACTGGTCAAACCTAATTGATCTGATTCGGCAATATCTAAAAAGCCAAAATTTGGTTCGCCACCTCCAAAACGCATTCCTTCTTCCCGACTTTCTGAAAACGGTTCACCGGGATCAAAAATGCTATTGCCATTCAAATCTAAATAAAATAATTGAGTGGGTTGTCCATCGCTCTCTCCATAATCACCGGTATTGGCGATTCCATCTATTCCAACGTCATCAAATTCTGGACTCCAGTCCCCATCTTCATCACCCGACCAATGTAACTTTGGTTCGCCATAACGCCCAATCGGGCCGACTATCAGGGTTCCGGCGGCGTTGGTTTGACTTTCATCAATCAAATCATCATTATCATTATCAAAACCATCTTTATCAATACCTGGACTCTCCATAAAACGATAACCGAAATAGCCAGGAATTTTACCGCCATCACCGCGACCATCGCTATCCCAGGCATAGAGCATGTTTCGAACATTGGGACGATCATCATAGGTTGGATCAAATGCCGATATGAACCCCGCGTTATCATCGGCAAAATCATTCGGGCCTCCAATATGGGGATCACCAAACATCCCTAAATAAACCTTATCCAGCTTTTTAGGGCTGGTATTAGTAATGGTATAAACTAAAAAGATAATATCTTCAGCCAGTGGATTATTGAATTGGAAAATCCGAACTTGTAATTCCAACCCCAAACCTCTTTTGCTGGAATCATCCGGAAATGGATAGTAAGGAAATTCCGCATTGTCGTAATCGTCCATGATATAGAACACTTCCTCATCGGGCGTGGTGGCATCGTCTCCCAGGAAAGCTGGCCACACATAACGGCCGAGAACCGGATTATACCAATGGGTGGGCCAGCTATCCGGTTTTCCATCCGCATCTCGATCCAGATCAGAGAAAGTGGCCACTTCATTCGAGCGAGCATCAGAAAATCCCAACTTTGGTTCCCATCCCCAGCGTTCGGCCGTTCCCGGCTCATAATCCCCATCGGCTGTGCTCAGAAAGCCATCATCAATAATATGTAAAGTGTCACCATTCGCTCCGATCACTTCAGCGGCAACCAGTGGACCGAATTCATACCCATATCCCAAACCGGAGGGACCTTTGGGCCAAACTAAATCGGCATTGGAATTATCTGCATCGGGAGTGGATATTGAACCCTGATTCGTGGTTAAGACCCGAATCTGATTGCCTTCAATAATGGTTCGTTTTAACACATCATGCCGGCTATCCTGCTGGAGGGCTTTTTCAATTTTCTTCCACTCTTTGGCAAAATAATTCCATCTTTCCTGATTGGTCATTTGCTTATAATTTATATCCGTGGTGCTTTTCTCATCAGCGAAGACACCGCTGATAAAACCAACCATGAAACAAATTAACCAGAGAGTAAAATAGATATCTTTTCGCATAACTTTTTCCATTTTTATATCGTGACTGATTTCCCTCAAAATTTACTTTATCTAAATAAATCAAAATTCAAAGGACATTCCCAGACGAATCTCTCGCGGTTCGCTTAGCCAATCTTCTCGCTGATAATATTTATCCAAAAATTCCACCGGGAAGAAGTCATCTGGACGTCTGTTGATGGTCTCCCGCAGATTGTTAAAGCGATTGGGATTATAGGATTCTTCCAGATTGGTCAATGACTTACCGGTGTTGGTGTGGACATAGATGTTATTCTTGATATCAAAAACATTATTGATATGCATGAAAATGGAAAATTGCACGTTTTTCACACTGAAATATTTTTCGAGCTTCATATCGACATTTTTTAACCAGGGACGCCGGTCACTATTTACTTCGAATTCTATTGGTTGTACGGAGGAGGGAACGCTGGGAGTATATGGAGTACCCGTTCTGACGTAACCGATCGCGCTGGCTTGCCAATTGCGCGCTTTACCAACCGAGATGGTTCCATTCAGCACATGCGTGCGGTCATAATCCAGGGGAACAAGTTTTTGGGCGGTGGCGCGACCGGTTCGGGTATCAATCGCCAGATCCAGCGGATCGGTAAATGCGCCCTGCCCTACCTGGAAGGTATAATCCAGAGTGGCAGAGAATAATCCGCGGGCTGAACGCCGCTTCAGGAAGGACGCGGTGAAACCCTTGACTTTGGCATAACTGATATTCGTTATCACGTTGAACTCTTTATCGATAGCTACCTCACCGGCAATGACCCGGCGATCTTCGATCAGATTATTCACATCTTTATAAAAAATGGTCAGATCCATCTTTATATCATCAGTAAATTGCTGCTGCAATCCCATCTCATATTGAATGCTTCTCTCCGGCTCCAGATTGGCATTCCCAAAACTCGGAACAGCGGTGAAATTATAATCGATAAAGCGCGGATTGCGATAAATACTTCGCAGATTGGGATACTGGTAGAAAATCCCATAGCTGAAACGAATAATTCCTCGTGAAGTAATAGGAAAGCTCAGACTGATTCGCGGCATGAGGCTGTGTTTCGGTTTTGATTTTTTAAGAAATTGCGGGTCACTCACACCCAAATCCACTGTTCCAGCCAGATTGGGATTATATAGAGCACGCGAGTAAAAATATTCATAACGCAATCCAATATTAAAAATAAATTCCTTTGCCAATTCCATTTTATCCAGAATATAAACGGCCGCCTGGGCTGGTTGCCGATTATAGGTTTGAAAATCCGTGAATTTGGGATTCCTTTCCGGATCAGGGATAATAAAATGACCTGTGGTAGGAGTTAACTGTTCAAAAAGATAGGTGAATGACTCATAATCTAAGGTATGATAGGCATACTCCGAACCAATTTTTACTTCATGATTATCAAACATTTGACTGACCAGATCGAATTTGGCCAGCAACGATCTATTTTTCTCCTCTGTGCGCGCCAAATCCATTCCACCTGCCACATATTCATCCGTGGGAGGAATAATCTGATTGACAATATCATTATCCACACTGGGTATATAGCGCGGATCAAATTTATCTTCATAAACGGATGTAAGAGCATGATTCAGGTTTATCCCAAATTTCAACGTGTAGAACGTTCTTTTACTCAAACTATGAGTGACACCAATGGAGTGACTATAATTTTGACTGATAGTTTTAGGACGTCCGTCCGGAGTGAATCGAAACCGTCGGAAAGAATTATATCCCTGTGCACTCCGGTTGTAATTATCTCCGTAATCAAAAATTAAATCATAACTTATCTTAATCTGATCGGATGGTTTCCAGGTTAATTTACCGGTTAAATTGATGGTTTCCCGGGTAACCATTGGTACAATGGCTCTGTCTCCATCCGCCCCACGTCGCGAGGTATCAGTAGAGATGATAATTGTATTATCCGGACCACCACTGAATGAGAAACCGTAGGGATCTACGACCGGCCGATCGGCTTCTAAATAAAGCAAATCTTCTGGTTTATAGACCCGAATTCCATACAGATAACCTTTGTCATTTATATATACCCCCGAAGTAAAAAAAGTCAGCTTATTTCTAACCAGGGGTATCGGTCCGCTGAGCGTCCATTCCAGCCTCCGATTATTAAAGGGATCAATCTCATCAATATTGAAAAAAATATCCTTGTGATTACTAACATGATCACCGGTCCAGGCCCGTAGACTTCCATGATATTTATTTCCCCCGTCTTTGGTCACGAAATTGACCACCCCACTCAGCGCATTGCCATATTCGGCACTAAACGTCCCTGCTGAAACGGAAACTTCTTCTACCGCATTGGTGGCCAATCCTACACCTTGTGCATTTCCATACGGATTATTGATGGACAACCCATTTACCTGGTAAGCAATTTCGTTGCTGCGGCCACCGCGGATGTGGAGATTGCCTTCATTATCGGTAATAATTCCAGCCTGTAGGGCAATCACTTCGCGGATTTGATCTACCGGCAAGGCATTGATCACATCGGAAGTGACTGCCACCTGGGTATTCGTCAGGTCTTGTCGCACCAGGGGATTGCGCTCACCATAGACTTCCACTGCCTCTCCTTCGATAACCGTCGGCTTGAGAGAGCGATCGAGGCGAGTAGTGAAATCTACATTTACCCGTACTTCCCTGACAACCACTCGTTGGTAACCAATATATTCGAATGACACCGTATAGAGACCGGGAGGAACATTGAGAATAATATAGGTACCATCCGCATCGGTAGCGGCTCCCAGGGGTGTTCCTTCGACGATGACATTCACTCCCGGGAGACCCTCCCCCGTCTCTGCATCGGTCAAGCGGCCGGCAATTTTACCCGTGGTTCCAGCAAAAAGATAACTTATTGCTATCACCAGCAAGATGATATACAGTATTGATCTGGACATACTTGAAACCTCAAAATTGTTGTCAATCTTTTGCTTATTCAGCGAGAATTTTATTAAACGAATGAACTATTCGTGAACGCTTATTCATTAAATGAAAATCATGAGAGAATAATTTTTTTCAATAATCATCCACTGATTAAAATCAATAAAGAAAGAAGAATAATGAGATGTAGAAATCAAAATAGTAGTCCTGCATGATTTTTTTTACTACTATTCAATTTAAGTGGCAAAATATTAAAAAAATAATTCCAAATTGTCTACATTTATTTTGACTAAAAATGATACTAAATTTACCAAAATAATGAGTTTTCAGAATAAAATCCGTTTTTTTAATCATAAATCTATCGGATTATCAGAAGTTACTAGTGAGGAATAAATTTAACTTTCGCATGGAATGATATCGTTGGTTATGTTTCATTTATTTTTCAACAATGCTTTATCAGGTTGTTTCAGTTTTTAAAAGTACTCTTTCGATGATAAAATGATAACCCATTCAGTTTATTTTTTTTCCGATACTATCATTGCTGTTAATAATACCTCCTTTATCATTCAAATCTAATATATTATTTCTCACATCAATTCGCAAGTGTTCGACTATTTTTTAAACATTTCTTGAATGAACTATTTTTGAAAATAGAATTAAGAACAAAAATCGGTATACCTATTTATTTTCAAAACGAACGGAAATAAATATCAGCAACCTCATTTCATTTTTTAAATTGGAAAAATTTTGAATGAAAACTGACATGGCTAATCTTAATTTAATTACATCAAAAATACAGCTACTTTTTTTAAAAAAAAGTTGTGTATTTCGAAAATATGTTGCAGATTGAAATGCCAATAAACAGATGAGGACAATTTGTTTCACACTCAGCTGAGATATTCATACCTGCAAAATTTTTAATGCAAAATGGGCCCTTTATCTACCAAAGCTACTTTGAAAAGTTTATTACAAAAAAATTAACGAGTGAATTGCGTTTTAATAAACAACAATGGTCTCGGCTAATTTCGTATTAGAATTTGTAAAAATAAATGTAGACATGCTTTTTAATTATTTTAAATTTTACTGTAAAAATAACCTTAAAGGAGGTCACATATGAACAAATGGTATGGCATGTTTTTGATGGTGCTTTTATTCTTCATCTTTCTTGATAGTTCATTATTTGCACAGCCACCGGCGAATGGAGAAAATGAATATCGTTTGGCGGCTGTTAACCGTCGGATTGCCGGGCCGGATACGATTACTGCTGATGCCGGCCGTGGAGTATGGGTTGCCCATGATCCTGATCTGGATAACGATGGAAAACCCGAAATTTTAGTTACTGAATATACTAAAGGCGGCCGAGTTCTCGCCTACGAAGTGGTCGATAACGATCGCATTGAATTCATTTGGTCTTCTAAAGTGCAACATGATTCTCTGCCCGGTGGTTATTCTTCGCCTCGGATGGTCACTACTGGCGATTTTGATAATAATGGAATTCAGGAAATCATCTTTCCGGTAGGGTATTTTGCCAACGACAGTTTTGAGGTAAACAACCGGGGTATTTACTTTTATGAATGGACCGGGAATGACAATGATTTTGGCAGTGAACCAGCTTATAAACTCAGATATGAAGATATTGACCCGGCTTTTGCAACGATTAATTGCGGGATTATTGAAAATGGAATAACCGTGCGGGATATCGACGGCGATGGCAAGAGCGAATTACTTTTCCCACCGCGGGTATTCAATTTTAGTGTGGCCAAATTATATATCATGGAAGTAACTTCCGGAACATTCGCGGGAGGTGATGCGGTTATTGAGATGGAATATGTATATACCGATATGGTATACGCTCTGCCAGGTGACGGCTATGTGCCTGTTGGACTCGATATAGGCGATGTAGACAACGATTCATTTCAAGAAATTATCGTCGCTGGATGGAATAATATTGGTTCTGGCCAGGGTGTAGGGTTCATCCAGATCAATGGTCCAGACTCCTATACCCCGGGAAGCATTGTTCCACTTTCCAATTTCAGCGGCTGGGTAGTGAAGTCAAAACCGATCTTTACCACCGTAAATGGAAATCCGGTAATTTACCTGCATGGTTCGAATACCGGCGGGATTAAAAAAATGTGGGTGATGGAAGGAATTATTTCTGATCAATTTGTCACTCCCGCCAATATCTATCCATTATTTTCGGATTTGGGCTGGTGGAGTGCCTGGTGTTTGGGAGATCAGGACCACCCGACCAATGATCCCGGAGATGGCCTTGATCTCTATCTGTATAGCGGTGGAGGTCGATTTGTGGATATTGAGTATAACGGCACCGGCCTGGTTACCGATTCCAATAGCTATAGCATTAAGCAGGTTTTTGATCTGGGACAAATTTATACCAGCCTGGGGGGTCTATTTAACGATTTCTATTGCTACCCGGGTATGGATATTGACAATGATGGATTGAGAGATTTGATCACTTCTTATAAAGGTTGGGCACAAGACTCAATAGGAAATTATTCCCTAGCGAAAGACGGCTTCCATATTTTCATGTTCGAGTGGGGTGATTCCCTTACTTCCATCTCACTGGATTCAGTATACACTGGTGTAAAGGCTAAACCACTCACCGTGATTATGCCCGATGATTATAAGCTGGAGCAAAATTATCCCAATCCTTTTAATCCAGTGACAAATATCTCCTTCACCCTGCCGTTAACGAAGACGATCAGTCTAAAGATCTATAATTCACTCGGACAGGAAATCCGCACCCTGATAAACAAACAGGAATACCTAGAAGGCAGTCATACTGTCCAATGGGATGGTACGGATGATGAAGGAAATCCAGTGGCCAGTGGTGTATATGTGTATAAATTAATTTTCGGGAATTTCTCTCAATCGAAGAGAATGACGCTGGTAAGATAAACGAAGTTTTTTTACTGGACAGAAAGAAATAGCAGGTCAAGGGAAAATAAAATTATCCTTTGACCTGCATACTTTGCGTACTTTTCCTGAAGGCAATAAAACTAAATTGTTAAGGAGGTATACAATGAAGAAAATGATACTATTTTTCCTTCTTTTCATTACCATTCTTGGATTTGCTCAGACCAATCAATGGTTCTGCCAGTATGCCACGTTCGATGATGATGTGAATGGAACCGGTTATCAAACGTCCAGCGTGGCGACGGTTGGTCCTAATTGTTTTGTTGCCTTGGTGGTTTCGACTCCTAACTCACCAACCGATATATTTGATCCTTCTTATAATTATCTGGTTGGTTATTGGAATGCTGACTCCGGCAGTGGACGAGTTCCTTCTCCTATTAATGGACAGCAAACTGTCCCACAGTATGCCACCGATGGTCAATTTACCTCCTGGACCTATATACTTGATCAGGTGGTCTTCAAGGGAGCCTGGCAATTGGCAGGTGAACCGAATGGAAGAATTTATGTGGCGAATAATGACCTTGCCCATAATATTTTAGTATTCCAATTGACAGCCAGTGGAGTGACTTCTACCGAATATCGGATGGAGACCGGTATGGAGAATATTTACGCCATCGAGGTAGACACCAATGGTTATGTATACGTCGTCGATTTTGAGGGGAGCAATAGCAAAACCGGTGAAGTGAAAGTTTATGCCGGGATTGATGCTCCTGGCACCACCTGGGGAATATTTGGGGCTCATAATGATCCACCGGTAACCACTATCGATCTTCCACCTGGAATTTATCAGGGTATCACCATTAATGGTGACGGCAGTGCCATTTTTATCAGTGCGACCAGCGAACGCCGAATATTGAAATTTGTGGGTAGTCCCACCACGGGTTACACGCAGGATATCGGGTTTAATTTTGTGCTGTCTCCGGATGATACAGTAGGAAGCGGCGGATCAGGAACGCCCAGCGTATTAGGAATGGCTTTTATTCCTAATCCTCCCCTGGTATGTGTGGCGGTAGATACGTTTGTCCATATCGGCAACAGTGGTGGATATCCCTACGGCAGGATGTATTTCTTCTACCCCGGAGCCGGTATTCCCTTCGACACCATTGACGTGGCAGCCTGGAATTATGCGTTGACCGGATCTTATAGTACAGGTTCGAACAATGGTCGCTGCGGTGGATTTACTTCTATCGTCGATGTGGATGTAGAGCCGACCGAACCAGCCGTTTACAGTCAAACTTTCTATGGCTGGGCAGTGGAAAAATGGGTTTTTGACGGCGATCTGGGCAGTGTGGTAAATATTCGAAAAATAAATAATCAGATACCGCAGGCATTTGCTCTAAAACAAAACTATCCGAACCCCTTCAATCCAATCACTTCTATTGAATTCCAAATTGATCAGAATGAACAGGTCGTGCTGGAAATTTTTAATGTGAGAGGTCAAAAAGTATCTACTCTGATCAATCAAAAAATGCAGGCTGGAACATATCTGGTGAGTTTTGATGCGGGCTCACTGCCAGCGGGAGTCTATTTCTACCGTTTGACAGCTGGTTCAGTCAGTGACATTAAAAAGATGACCCTGGTTAAATAGATAGAAGAAGGTAAGGAGTTCTTCAGTGACATCTTAATTGAAGAACTCCTTACTTTTTTGTTCTTAACTTTACTGACCTGAATACTTAAAGAAAGTCTATATTCGAAATCTGAAATATAGGATTTTATCGCTGACCAAAGACCATAGTCTTCAAGGGTGCGTTGTGGATTTCTCATCAGATGTAAACCTGATGGCATCGGCAATCAGGATCTTCTGATAACTATCTGGAGTTGCCATGCGAATAATCGTCAAAATTGTATTTTTTTATTTTACTTTAAAATTGATAAACATTAAAAAATTTCTA
>CAYMXZ010000045.1:0-19380 GCA_964394475.1 uncultured Caldithrix sp.
ATAAAAGAATAAAATTTTACTCTATTCATGTTACCATAAATATCGGTGAACAGCTAAACGATAAAATTTAGTAAAATTATTATTCTGTTATTAAAGAACGTAAAGCAATTTTTATCGGAGTGAAAGCGCTTATTATGTAAACTATTTTTTAGAATCTTATTTCGAAAGGGAAGGTATGACAATCCTGTTAAGAATGAAATGGGTAAACGAGGGAGTTCAAGAATTAATGATTAAAGTTTTCTTCTCATTCTCCTGTTTTTATATTAGGACTTTATGTAAATCATTATTCACCGTAAAAGAGGAATGAGAAAAAGAACAATGATTAAATGGGGTTTAACCTGTTTTTTTGAAGACCGTCGGCAGCTGATTAAGATTGTTGATCTCGCCAGAAAATATCCGATGTTAAAGTATATTGAGATCAGGGGTGAGCGACCCTTTTTCTCTCCCGAAGATCTCAAACGCAATGATATCAAATTCTTTCGCACAGTTATTGAAAAATCAGGTCTGGCAGTAACCTTGCATGCTACTTTTTATGATATTAATCTTTCAACGATCAACAGTTATTTGAAAAAAGCCAATTTGCAATGTTATAAAACCTATCTCGATTTAGCCCGGCAAATCAATGCCCACACCATGGTTCTTCATGGGGGATATATGCATTATGACATGGTGGGTATCACATCCTTGAGAACGATGGCTGTAAATAATCTCATTGAAAATCTGAAAATCCTCGGTGATTATGCCGCAAAAAGAAATGTTTTCATCGCACTGGAAAATTCTCCTCCCAATCGTTATCATTTAATGGTAAAGGATTGGCAAAGTCACAAGCGTATTTTGAAAGCTGTCAATCATCCACGGGTAAAAGCCATCTTAGATATCGCCCATGCTCATCTTCACCGACTGGATATTGGGCGCTATTATCAAAACATCAAAAATTATCTGGTAGAATTGCACGTCCACAATAATGATGGGCACAGTGATTTACATACCGCGATTGATGAGGGAACTATTAATTACCAAAAATTTTTTGAACAGAATACTATCAATGTGCCGGTAATTATGGAAATCAGAAATATATCTGAGGCCATACAAAGTCTTCGCTGGATTAAAAGAATTGAAAGCTAAAGCATACTTTGCCGGAGTCGATCCGGCTGCCAGTTCGAAAAAGTGGTCGGGATTGGCAGTGGTGGATAGCGCTAAACGGGTTGTCTTTATTGGGCGCTGGAAAACGTTTGACGATCTGCTCTCTATTCTCCAGGAGTATCAACCGCATGTGAAACTCATCGGCGTCGATGGTCCTTTGCAACCACCTTATGATCTGGGACGCTGTTGTTTCACGTCTGAGTCATCCAGCTGTGGACATCGGCAGCAGGGAGAGCGGAAAGGTCGGTTTTGTGAGAAATTACTGATTCAAAATGGCTACCGCTGTTTTTTGACCTCGCGAAATAGTTTCATTCCCTCCTGGGTATATCGCTGTTTTATGCTGAACGATTTCCTGAAAGAACATGGTTTTTCAACCCTGGAAGTTTTCCCGTATGCCGCTCGAAAGGTTTTATTCCCTGATTTAGTCGGGAAAAAACAGCATCGTCAATTTCGAGAGGCACTGCAGACCAGACTCCGGCAATGGGGTTTAATTTTCCCCAATTCCTCAGAGTTATACAGCCATGATGAGCTGGATGCCATGATGGCTGCCATCACCGTTTTTCTGCACGCGCAAAAGAAAACGCAATTGGTGGGAGATGAAAAAGACGGTTTTATTTGTATACCGGTCGAAAGCGGAAGGAATGGAGAATATTCTGCAAAGAAAAAATGAAAGACTAATTATCTGAATTGACATAAATGTAAAATTCTTTTAAATTTATCACACTTAAAAACACCAGCGTGAGATAATGGAGGATTGCTTGTTGAAAAACAAAATTTATATGGTCAGTTTACTCATCCTGCTAAGTATCAGTTTTTCTCTTTTTGCGCAATTTGAGGTGCATGATTTGTTTAAAAAGGGAATGGAATTTTATCGGCTGCAAAAATATAGTGAGGCGCAACGGACTTTTTTCGATATTTTAAAAAATCATCCGCAGTCAAATCTTCAAACTGCAGTAAAATTAATGCTGGCAAAATCGTATTATAAGCTGGAAGATTATCCCGCCGCTTTATTGGTAATAGAGGATTTTATCGGAAAGTATCCCGAAAGCTCGTATCTGGACGATATCTACTTTTTAAAAGGGAATGTTCATTACCGGCAAAACGATTACGCTCAGGCTATCGAAAATTGGCAATGGGTTATTTATAATGGAAGTGATAACCGATTAAAGAAATTGGCAGGAGAATATGTATTTCACACTCTCGAATTATTTTTAACAGAAAAGCAAATTTCTGCCTTGAGCAAAAAATATCCAGATGATCTCTTTACTGGTTTAGTTGAAATTGTGCAGGCGAAAAAAATGATCAATTCTGGCCAGGTGGAAGAAGGGGAATCTCGCTTGCAAAAATTTGTGGAAGAATATCCTTATCATTTTTATGCAGAAACCGCTGCTGACATTCTGCGAGACCGCAAAGGAACCTCGCTTTCCAGCAATACCATACTAATAATGAAATCCAGGCAGGAAGAAAATAAAAAAATTAGTGATGCCATTGCCAAAGGATTCCTATACGCCGCCTATGAAATGTCCCAGCGTGATAAACAGAAGATGGTAATAGTGGATACCCTCTCCGTTCCCAACAACATTCTTGGCACCATCGAACTGACCATGGATTATCTGGAAAAGAAAAATCCTCTGGCAGTGGTTGGCCCGATCGATGACGATCAAAATACCACCCTGGCGCTGCTTTCTCGCTATGAATATTTCCCTTTCATCTCTCCCCTGAGTTCGGAAAAAGGATTAGCCGCCATCAGTCCTTATGCCTTTCAGATCAATCCAGACGCCGAGATCAAAGGACGTTTTTTGGCCGAATACGCAGTGAAAGAATTGGGTTTAAAAACTTTTGCGACTCTGGCGCCTGCGGATGAATATGGGATGTCAATCATTAAAGGATTTGAAGAAACCGTTATAGAAAACGAAGCTGAAATCGTAGAAAAGCAGTGGTATTATGAAAATACGACTGATTTCTCACGTCAGTTTAAAGTTATCCGACATAAAGGATTTTACCTGACATTTCGGGATTCAGTACTGGCTGTTGATTCGACTCTTAGCGAAGACATCATCCAGGAGGATTATAAAAAATATTTAACTGAGATTTTGTTTTCAGAAAATTTGCGGCGGGAAATAGATTCCACTCAGGTCGCCTCAAAGGGAATCGATGGTTTATTTATTGCCACCTATCCTGAGTATATTTCTTACATTGCTCCCCAGTTTGCTTTCCAGAATATCCAAACCCAGTTATTGGGTAATGAAGGGTGGAATAATGCAGATTTACTCGCTAAACACCGGCTATATCTGGATGGATTAATTTATATAACCGCCGGCTACGTTGATCCCCAATCCTGGAATTATACTGCTTTTGTTAGCCGATTCAGACAGCAAATGCAGGAAAGTCCGGAAGTGTATCATCTTTTAGGATATGATCTGGGTAAATGGATGATTTCCCAATATGAGCCAGGAATTAATCGGGGAGTCTATCGCGATAAATTAATAAAAGGAGAATTATATCAGGGAATGCTGGAAAACATCGATTTTGGGATCAAACCGCGAGTAAATTCCCAGTTGAATGTTATTAAATTCTATCGCGGTCAGATTTTAAAAGTGAAATAACTATTTTCGATTGAACGCTTTTAGTTTTTATCAGGCATGACGTGTGGACTTTGCCAACGGGAGGTTGAGGAATTCACCACCCATCATCTGGTTCCTAAATCAGAAAATGGTAGTGGGGAGGATGTGGTAATCGTATGCAAAGCCTGCCATAAAATGATCCATTCACTTTTTTCAAATCGTCAATTGGCGCGAGAGTTCAATACTATTTCCCGGCTGAAGAAACATCCGGCGATGAGGCGCTTTATTCGCTGGGTAAAAAAACAGGACCCGAATAAACGGATAAAGGTTCGTTGAAAAACCGGGTTGTTTTATGCTGACTGTTTATAGTTTCTCTATGGAATCGAGAGAATCATTATAAGGATGGCTGTAAAGGGTAATAAATTTTTCTTTATACATCTGTTGTGCAAATAATACCAATCTTTCCTGGACGGGTTGAACTTTCTCAGCAAATTTTTCCTGAGCTTTTTGGGCAATTGCTTTCAGGGTATGAGTGCCATCGAAATGGGACCAGATAAATGATCCGATCAGGTCAAGGTGGATCCTCTGAGCCGGGTTTTTCGGTGCAGGAAGAAATTTCCGGGTAAACCAGTTTTGGGAATGAGGTACCAGCAGCACAATATGTTGGTCGTCGCTTTCAAGGTATTTCAACTGCCGGCGGGGATAGAGCTCCAGCCATTGGGTGATGATTTCCTGCCGTGAAAGCTTATTTTTTTTCTTCCTGAATAATCTCATTTATGGCCATCTTAATTAAATATCAATTTTAATGACCACTGGTATTTCAGAGCGAAGTTGAGTTAACCAATTATTAAACTCTTTTTCGCGTTTATGCTGCAAGGCCCATTGTTCAAGTTGCTCCCAGTCATCTTTCAAACTAAACTGGCGTGCTTCTTGGCGAGCATTCAACAATACGATGTGATATCCAAATTCGGTTTTGAATGGGTCGCTGATTTCACCCACCTTTAGATTTTTAATGGCTGTTTCAAATTCTTTAATCTGAAATCCACCCTCTTCAAAGACTCCTAAATGGCCACGATCCTTCTGAACATTCGGATCAGCAGAATATTTTATGGCCATTTCTTCAAAAGTTGAATCCCCTTTCAAAACAGTTTGTCGAATCTGATTCAGTTTGTCGATTACTTTTTTTTCATCCTCAGCGGTGGGCTTCACCTGAATGAGAATATGGCGGATATTGATTCGTTCCCCCTGACGTTCGATCAATTGAATAATATGAAATCCGAATTGGGTTTGCACAATATCGGATATTTTGCCTTCCTCTAAGGCAAAGGCTGCTTCCTCAAATTCTTTTACTAACGTCCCGCGAGACACAAATCCTAATACTCCGCCGTTAGCCGCCGATCCGGGATCCTCCGAATACTGACGGGCTAATGTGGCAAAATCCTGTCCTTCCTTTAGTTTATTCTGAATATCCTGAATTTTCTGATAGGCTTCTCTGATACTGTTTTCGCTGGGAGTGACCTGCATCAGAATATGACTGATATCAACACTGGCTTTCATTTTAGGAAGACTATCCTGAAACTCCTGATAAAATTGCTCAACCTCCTTGCGGGAAATTTTGATGTTGTTGAATCGTTTTTCTTTGAGAATACTGATCCGCATCTGGTTGGAAATTTCTTTTCGTAAATCATTTTTAATTTTAAATAAGGGGGTAGAATAATATTCTTCTAACTTTTGCTCTGAACCCGCCTGTTTGATCATATATTCCATCTGCTGGTTGAGGTATTGATCCACTCGATCCTCATCGGCTTTTATGGTATCTTCATCCGCTTTTATGATCAGCAATTTTTGATCAATTAATCGATTTAAAAACTCTTTTCCCAATTTTTGATATAAATCCGGCTGACGTGATATATCAATCTGGTTTTGAAAGGCATAAGAAGTAATCAGAGCATTGATGTCCGAAACCAACACGATTTCGTCACCCACAATGGCGGCGATCCCATCGAATAACTGCTGGGCTGACAATGAACCGACCATGATAATAAGTATGATAAAAACATATTTGCTGATGGTACTCATAACTTTCCTTTTTTCGAAAACAGTATAATATAAATGATTGACCCTAATTATTTAATGTATTCAGGAAAAATTTTCACATCCGATTTTTCTACCAGTTTCTGCGCCAGTTCATTGATGAGTTTTTCACGCTTCATGGCGATTAAGCGAAGTCTAATATCTTCCTTAACCAGATCTAACCGCCGATAACTCCCACTGCTCTGTTTATCCATCATCTGAAAATAATAATATCCATTCTCCAGTTGAATAGGGCCATATATTTTACCGGTGGTACCTGTTTTCACCAATCGCATGATTTCCTTCCGCAAGGAATTGATGGAAATGTAACCAAGATCTCCATTTTTCTCAAGCATGCGATTTGGCTGGGCATCTAAAAAATTATTTTTGACGACCTCGAGTAAATTGCCTTTCTCTCTGATTTCTTCAGCTATTGCCCTATCCAGATTGTCTAAGTAAAGCTGGACAAGATGAACTTCATCCTCATTGCGTATGAATTGCTGGATGTTTTTATCGTAGTAACTTGAAATCTCTTGTTCGGTAACAATGATCTCCCGCGGCAATTTGGCGGCCAGATATTTTTGAGAGAGCATTTCCTTTTGTAAAAAATCCAGTGACCATTCTTCATAAGCGGAGAGTGCTAAACCTTCGGATTTGGCTGCCTGGGCCATGACAGTTTTTTGAACCCAACGGTCAATATACTGTCTGGCTAAAACTTCCCGATGTTCCTCGGGAATGTCGGGAGGCATCCAGCTCCATAATTCTTCCTGACTTAAATTCTCACCTTCTACTTTTGCCACAATTTTAACGGAGGGTTTTGAGTCGCTCCGACAATTCATAAAATTGACAATGAAAAAAGTGGCCAGGATTCCGAGAAGTATGAATCTGTTTAGCATAAGCTTCCTAAGACATTTTTCTTAATAAAGTTTCATTGATCCAGAAAGAATATTTTTTCTTTAGTTCTTCACTGATTTCTTTCCGCCGTTTTTCTTGCTTATCTCTTTGAACAGTCGCTCTCACCATTGTTTCTACTTCTTCTAATGTTTTTTGCCGCTCTAGCTGGATGTTTCCTGTTTTAATGATCAGGTAAAAATTATTTTCTTCCAGTGGTCCAATGATTTTATTTTCACCCGCTTCAAAAGCAGCTTTAATAATGGGGCGGGGAGAGTTTTCGTTTTGATATCCCAAATCCCCTCTACGATTTTTCATATGAGACTTTTCAGTGTATTCCTGCGCTAAATCCTCAAATTTCGCCGGATTACTCTTTGCTTTTCTCAAGACTTTCTCTGCCAATTTTTTATCTTTTACTGCAATTTCCCATACCCTAATCTTCTTGGGGTCCACATATTTGCTTTTATTGGCTTCATAATAGGTAGCAATCTCTTCCGGGGTCGGAACAGATTGTTCCTGTACTTCGTACTTGTCCACCAATTCCAGAAGTTTACTTTCAGAAATTTTGATGAGCTGTTCCTGCACCGCAGGATCTTTATCTATTCGCTGTTGTTTGGCTTTTATCAACCATACCTGATAAGGTAACAGATTCTCAGTTAATAGTTTTTTCATCTCTACGGTGTTATTAAAGCGCTGATAATTTGCCGTAAAAGTTCCCTGAAATTCTTCCAGTAGAGATCCCACGGTTATCGTCATATCACCAATTTTTCCCAGATAAATGGCCCGCTGCTCCTCGGTAAAAGATTTATCGGTTGGATTTGGACTTTGTGACCAGATTTTGATGGCTTCTAAAAATTGCTCAATTCCTTCATCCGAAATTTCCCAACCCAACTCTTTTTTAAATTGTTCTGTCAATTCCTTGTAACGCTGATTTCCTTCCTCCCGATAAAATTTATTGAAAATTTGCCCCCTGATGCGTTCCTTCTCTGTTGGAGATAGAATTCGATTCTCAACTGGATTCATCGAAAGGATCTGCGCAATAAACACTCCCCGAGAGGTTTGTACCGGACCTACCCATTGATTTACTCTGGCTTTACTGAGTTCAACATCCAGTTGCGGATCAAATAATCCGGGCGGATAGGGATCGTAAACCCCATTGTTTTTTCGGTTATTTTCGTCATCCGAATATTGTTCGGCCAGCCGCATTAACTCGATGCCTTCTTTATGTTTTTTATAAAGATAGTTCGCCAGTTTTATGGTCTCATCTAAACTGCGAGGGGCCTGTATGTATTTCGAGTCCTGAAAACCCAGGGAAACCAGCACGACTTTCGGCTTCGCCACTTGCAATTGGGAATAAGCACGAATCATGTCTTCATTCACCAATTTATAGGTGATTAACATATCGGGTAATTTGCTGGCCAGGATCCGATTCCGACGAATATTCATATGCTCTAAATATTCTGGCTTTTTGTCTAATTCAAGTTCTCTGGCATGGATGATCTTCAGACGGTTTTCTAAAATTTCAAGTAATACGTTCTTCTTGTCTTCCAATGAAATATCGCTCATTTTTTTATCCCGAAATCTCTGTTGCAGTGTTTCCTGCAACTCTTTCAGGGACACCTGTTCCCGGCCAACTTTGCCAACAATTTCTGATGAATCGCCACAGGACATGATAAATAGCAGGGCGATGACCGATATGATCCATAGACTAAAAAGTACCTTTTTCATTGAACCTCCAACGTGTAAAATATCCTATTTCATATTTTTTTAAATTAAACCGTTAAACTTATTGGTGTATTATAGATTTTGCAAGAATTTTTTTGCAAAGCTCAGGTACTCCGGCAGAGAGTTTCCTGATAGCTCAACGGTAATTTTCAATCCCTCGGTTTGGTTGAATTGCAGGGGAGCCATCTTTTGATTGATATAGCGCGGGAGTTCCTGCTCAATAAAAAAGTCCTGTTCGCATATGTCTTCATCCAGGCTCAGAATCATTTTTGATTTATAGATCTTAACCTGTTTAATGAAGTGTTGGCCGGCTAATTTTTTTATTCTAACCATCTCGATGAGGTTTAAAACCGGCGGCGGTGGAGGACCAAATCGATCATGCAATTCCTTCAATAAATTATCGATGGAAACCATGCTTTCCAGATTCAACAACCGATGATAGATCAGCACTTTTTCATTCCCTGATTCGATATATTCATCCGGGATATAAATTTCAGCATCCACTTCAACGGCAGTATCAATAGTGGGTAATTTTCGGCTGAGTAAGTGCTCCGGCAAAGTATCTTCCTGCATTTTCCGGACCGTTTCCTGTAAAATTTTTTGATAAAGGTCATAGCCCACCGCGTTGATATATCCGCTCTGCTGATGTCCCAGTAAATTTCCTGCTCCGCGGATCTCTAAGTCACGCAGGGCAATCTTAAGTCCCGATCCTAAATCGGAAAATTCTTCGATGGCATAAAGGCGTTTTAACGCAGATTCATTCAGGCGATCATGCGGTGGAACCAACAAATAGGCATAAGCCTGACGTTCTGAACGTCCCACTCTCCCCCGCAATTGATATAGTTGGGCTAATCCAAATTGATCGGCCCGGTTGATGATGATGGTATTGCAGTTGGGAATGTCCAAACCATTTTCGATGATCATGGTCGCTAACAGTACATCTATTTTTTTAGCGTAAAAATCATTCATCACTTTTTCCAGATCCTTTTCCTTCATCTGGCCATGAGCAATACCAATTCTGGCATGGGGGACAATCTGTTTAAGCATGGAAGCTACCCCGTCGATGGTTTGAACGCGATTGTGAACAAAGAACACCTGACCTCCGCGGTCCATTTCATAAGTAATGGCCCGATAAATCAGGTCGCGATTCCAGGTGCAGATTTCAGTAATGATGGGCAAACGGTTCTGCGGAGGCGTGTCAATATTGGACAGATCGCGCGCTCCCATCAATGACATCTGTAAAGTGCGCGGAATGGGTGTGGCAGAAAGAGTAAGAGTATCAACCGTTACTTTTAATTTGCGAAGCCGTTCTTTATGTTTAACCCCGAATTGCTGTTCTTCGTCGATGATTAACAAACCCAGATCTTTGAATTTTACATCATCTGAGAGTAAGCGATGGGTTCCGATAATGACATCCACATCGCCACTTTCTAATCTTTTCAGCGTTCGTTTTTGCTCCGCCGGGCTGCGAAATCGCGACAGCAATTCGATATTGACGGGATAATTACGCAGTCTCTCACGGAAAGTATAATAATGTTGTTGTGCCAAAATAGTGGTTGGAACCAGAATCGCCACCTGTTTACTGTCATTCACGGCTTTAAAAGTAGCTCTTACCGCCACTTCCGTTTTTCCGAAGCCCACATCACCGCATAGCAAGCGATCCATTGGTTTGTTTTTTTCCATATCCTCTTTTACTTCTCGAGTGGCACGGGATTGATCCGGAGTATCCACATACATAAAAGAAGCCTCTAATTCTTTTTGCCAGACACTGTCTGGCGAGAAAGCAAATCCCGGCGTGGTAATGCGATTGGCGTAAAGCTGTACTAAATCTTTGGCAATATGTTCAACCGCTTTGCGGGTTTTCTCTTTAGTGCGCTCCCATTCGGCGGTGCCCAACTGGGTGAGCGGTGGTTGGTAACCTTCTTCACTGACATATTTCTGGACATGGTTCAATTTATCCAGATTGACATAAAGAATGTCTTTATTGGCGTATTCAATTTTAATAGTGTCCTTCTCTATACCGCTCACCTGAATGCGCTCGGTGCCAATGTAACGACCAATTCCATAGTCGATGTGGACGACGTAATCGCCATATTTCAGACTATTGAGTTGCCGAATAATACTGCCTGCTACCCGCAGCCGCCGTCGGTTTTTACGGGCTTTTATGCGGTTGAATATTTCATGCTCGGTGAATACTTCCAGGGATAGTCCAGGAAGATAGAAGCCGTGATGAATGTCCCCCTGAATAAATTTAATGGGGGGCAGCCAGCCCAGCTCAGCCAGAATGATCTCTTCCAGGCGCTCCCGACGGGCAGGTGAATCAAATACCATCCAAATTGAAAATTGATTCTTCTGGTTTCGACCCAGTCGTTGCTCGACATATTTCGCAAACCGTTTAAAATTTCCCTGAAACAATTGAGGAGCCTGTACCTGAAAATTGACGATCGATTCAGAAACAGGATTTAAACGGGCATGGAATAGCTGCCTGAATTTTCGTGACCAATTCTCAATCTCTTCTAAGGATAAATATACAGTTTGATCAATATTTTGTTTTTCCTGGGAGATTCGCTCTGCCTGGTGATGCCACTCTTTTATTATTTTTTGTGAATATTCCAGATTGTCCCAGTAGATCAATGAGCCCGGTTTTAAATAGTGGAACAAACTGGCCGAAGAAGTATTTTCCACTCGCTTACCTACAATGCGAATTTTCTCTGTCTGACGGATGGATAATTGGGACAGAATGTCGAATTCGCGGATTGATTGAATTCGATCTTCTGAGAATTCAATCCGATAGGGTGTTTCGGCTTCCATTGAAAAAACATCCACAATCCCGCCTCGAGCGCTGAATTGTCCAATTTCTTCCAGGGCGGGCATCCGTTCAAATCCCGCTTCTACCAACCATTCTATAAAAAAATCACGATCGATGGCATCCCCCACTTTAAGGTAACTGATCTGCTTCTGGATTTCATCCGGCGCTCCAAGATGTTGCAGCAGGCTGATGGGAGTTGTGACGATAATGGCGTTCGGGTTTTCCAGCAGGGAAACCAGAGTATTTAAGCGGGCACTATGGATAGCCGGAGTGAAACTTCCCTGATCATACGGTAAAGTTTCGGCCTGGGGAAAGTAATGGACCTGATGAACCGGCAATAATGACTGGAGGTCATCAGCCAGTTTCTCCGCCTGTTCAGTGTCCGGTATTATGGCTAAAAGGGTACTTTCAAAAAGTTCAAACACATAATTGAGGACAAAACTAAGAAATGAGCCGCTTATCCCTTTCATATAAACTGACGTCTGCGTCAAAGTTTGTTCCCGCAGGCGTTCAAATTCCGGGGTATGGGTAATAATGGACTTTAATTTCAGCATTTGCTTCGTTTAACTTTATCAACGAATTATCTGGCTAAGTCAGATAATCTTCAAAATTTAAAAAATTCAGTTGAAGGAATTAAATACTATTTAAATCCCTCATTCATATTTATCTACCAAGAAATTCACAAAAAATTTCGCTTAATAAAACAGGGTGAAGGACAAAAAGATCCGTAACTTCTTACTTTAGTCGGTGAAAAAACAGCGTTTTCGCTCGAATACTTTCAGGATTTTTCAGCAGGAAGTTGAGTGTAGTCCAGTTCCGATCCCCAAACGCTGTGGGGAATCAGGTAGACGGCTAACATCAATACGGCCGCCAGAATGATCCAACTGCGGTGTCGATGGTGCCGGCGGTTTTTAAACCAGGCCCATAACCATCCCAGCATTGCTATCAATGTTTTGTTATCGGTAAGATCAGTTCCAAACGGAATTCCGGTCCACCAGGCATTGAAAGCAAATTTCTGGACTGTGGGACCTAAAATAAATCCTCCGATAAAAAAGAGACCAATTGTCCAGAGCAGGTATTTTTTAGACTGGCCGTTAGGATCGAGTGCTTCCAGGGCGGTACGATTGGAAAACAGCATGGCTAAAAATATAATGAGGATGTGGGGAATAAGCACCCATGCTGGAACAGCTCCTTTATAACGCAAAATAACAGGTTTCTCCCCGGTTAAAGAGACTTCTTTTTCACCGTGAATTAAATAGACCAGATAGATGATTTTGCCCGCTGCAGGCTGTTTTGGTAAAAAACCAACCAGCATTTCAGCCTGTCGCTGTAAAGGCGCAATAGACCAGTCATCGAATGAACGGTATCGCTGAAAGGTAATGTAACCGGTGATAGTCGTATCGGGAACGTTTAATTTTACTGCCGCATCCCGAGTGACCACCTCGCTTCGCAGCAGTTTGTAAGCGATTTTTTGGTTATTAATAATAATTTTCCCACGAACCGGATAAGTCGGTCCGGTCATCCGCTGATATATGGCTGAACTCACGGTGATGATGAAGGCCAATATCCATAGTGAAATTTTATGCCTGGCGATATTGAAATTAAGATATTTATCGATGTTCATAGAGAATCATCCTCAGTAAAATCATCATTTGAATTTATAAAATGCCTTAATATATTTTTCGAATGATGAACATTCAAGACAAGAATATTATTTTTCAACATGGTTGGGGAACAGTATGATAGCAGGTCTGTTTTTTGCTCGAAGGATGTATTGGAGGTTGTTACTTTTTTGCTCGGCCATCACGATCCTTTTTTCCTGCGCCGCGAGTAATTATAAAAAAGTGAAGGATCTGTATGATAGCCAGGAATATCAACAATTAGCCCGGTCGGATCTGGATTGCAATGATTTTTCCCGAAGCTGTTTTCAGATCAAACTCTTGCTGGCCGATAGTCAATTCCGTTTGGGCAATTTGGAGCACGCACTCAGGTTCTCTGAGCAAGCTTTAGAAAGGCAGCACAAAGAAAACGATCTCCATAATCTTTATTACCTTCACTTACTACGCACAGAAATTATTTTTAAGCTTTTACCAGAAATTAGTCAGGTTTCTTCTCGACATGATGTTTTAAAAAATCTGGAAAATGAATTGTCAGAAGCACTTGAACATAATGGTTTTGATATGAGGGATACTGTTTTAGTTTCACGGAGAAATGAACTGATGGTGAAATTAGGAGAGATTTATCTTTATCAAATGGACTGGATAGAGCAGGGAGGGCTGGAGCGTTACGTTGAAGCCATAAAGGATTTGACACAAAGATTTCCCTCTGAACTGCGAAAAGAAGGTTATGAAAAATATTTTCTTTTACAGGGAGAGTTCAAACTGCTTCTCCCACAGTTAAAAACCTGGAGCTCCAGGGGGAATCTGGCAGGGGAACGTGAACAGTTGCTGGAAAAATTAAAATCAATTTATGTGGAGGCACTTACTCTTCGCCGTCAGCCGTTGTATCAAGACGGATTCGACCACCACATTGATTTATTTTTAAAACAACTTGACCAATACATGAAGCAACTCGTGCTTTAATCCTCCGGGCAGGTGCCAGATTATAATTGCTCATGTTCAAAAAAAAATTCAGTCAGGTCTCTTCGATAAAGATAGCGGCTGTTTTCAAAAAATACGAGTGATATCGTTATACATAACGAAGATGATCAGCGCAAATAAAATCGCCATCCCAATCTGCTGTATTTTTATCTTCGTCTTAATCGTCAACGGTTTACGCCGAATTTCCTCAATAGCGACGATAAGGATATGTCCGCCGTCCAGAGCGGGAATGGGCAAAATATTAATTAAGGCCAGCATGATGCTCAGGTTAGCGATTAATTCCATCAGATAGTCAAAACCGATTTTTGCAAAATCTCCTGCCATTTTTGTAATCATAATCGGTCCACCTAAACTCTCCCGCACCGATTTTTTACCGGTGAGCAACCACCACAGTCCCTTCACGCTCATCTGGGAGATGAAGATAGTTTTATCAAATCCTTTGACCAGAGCTGGCCATACCTCTAATTTTTTCTGATCATAATACGGTCCGATGCCGATCTGGCCTACCATATGATCAACCCCACTCTCATCAATTTTCGATACAGTTTCGGGAGTGATATATTTAATCAGAGTTTCTTCGCCTCTGACAATTTCAAATTCCAGCGGCTTTCCCCCATGGCGACGGATAATGGTGGTCATTTCATCCCAGTTATCGATGGTCTCATCGTTGATCCGCACAATTTTATCACCGATTCGGAGATCGGCAGCCTGTGCAGGAGAATCAGGATTGATGTCGCCAACAATTGCCTGGAAACGGGGGAAAATATCCAGCTGCTCTGCATTCTTTTGTTCGATAATTTTTTTATCAAAGACTAAATCAATTACCTGTCCCTCACGTTTGATGGTGAAGACGATTTCGCGGCCCAGGTTCGCTAAATAAAGATCGACCACTTCGTTCCAGGTGCTCACGGGCTGTTGATTTATTTTTAGTATCTCATCGCCTACTTGTAAACCGACTTTCTGTGACACCCCGTTTTCCATGATATATCCGATCGTGGTGGAAGGTACGATTGGTTCTCCTTTAATATGAAGAAGGCTACTTAATATAATCCAGGCCAGTAAGATATTCATACTTACTCCACCGACTAAAATCAGGGCTTTCTGCCACCACTTTTTCGAACTGAATTCATAGGGAGCGCCGGTCAGCTGGGAGGTATCCATGCTTTCGTCTACCACGCCGGCCATTTTAACATATCCGCCGAAAGGGATGGCTGAAACACAATAGTCGGTGTCGCCCCATTTCACTCCGAAGAGACGGGGAGGAAATCCAATAGAAAATCTTTCAACCCGTACTCCAAAAAGTTTTGCAAAAAGAAAATGGCCCAGTTCATGGAAGAAGACTAAGATGCTGAGCACAAAAATAATGGAAAAAATATAAATCATTTATATGTCCTCATGTTATAATCAGAAATACGCTTTATTAGATGTTCTGTATGAAAAATAGTTTCCTTATTATTTCAGATGGTAAGATGCGCTGCAAAATCGTGCGCCCAGTCATGGATGTCTAAAATTTGTTCCAGGGTGAAATCCGAGCATGGTTGATGAGCCTGCAATGTTTTTTCGATGAGGCGCGGTATGTCAGTAAATCTGATTTCTCCCTTTATAAATCTGGCAACGGCTGCTTCATTAGCGGCATTCATCACTGCCGGGTGCGAACCGCCTTGCCGAATAGCTTCCTGAGCAAGTTCTAAACAGGGAAATTTCTGTCGATCTGGCTTTTCAAAGGTTAACATCTGAACATGATCCAGGTCCACATACGCCATATCTAACGGAAGACGGTGGGGAAAAGACAGGGCAAATTGTATGGGGATTCGCATGTCGGGATAACCTAATTGAGCTTTCACAGATCCATCCACAAATTCCACCAGGGAGTGAATAATAGACTGCGGATGAATCACCACTTGAATTTTATTCAGCTCCACTCCATAAAGCCAGAAAGCTTCGATGATTTCCAATCCTTTATTCATTAAAGTGGCGGAATCGATGGTGATCTTGACTCCCATGTTCCAGGTGGGATGAGCCAGCGCCTGTTGTGGAGTGACATCCCTCAGTTGCTCAGCAGTAAAAGTACGAAAAGGACCACCGCTGGCCGTTAAAATAATGCGACGCACCTGTTCAAGATTTTCTCCCAGCAAACATTGAAAAATAGCGCTGTGTTCACTGTCGATTGGTAAGAGTGTCAACGATTTTTCCCTTACCATTTTCATAATCAGACTGCCCGCAATCACCAGGGATTCTTTATTCGCCAGAGCTACTGCTTTATTGGCCTGTAAAGCGTGATAGGTGGGATAGACGCCGGCTCCACCTACAATAGCGTTCACCACCAGATCAATTTCAGGATCCTGAAAAATGGTTAAAAAACTTTCCCTTCCGGAGAGCAGAGGAACGGAGGCCTGAAAGAGCTTTCGATCTTTTTGTAACCGAAGCGGATCAGTTACAATTGCTGCTTTGGGTTTGAAAATCTTACATTGTTCGCCGAGGCGACGAATGTTGGAATGTGCACTTAGATAGCGAATGCGAAAATGTTCGGGATGCGCCTGCACTATTTTCAGACAATTTTCTCCAATTGAACCTGTACTTCCCAGCAGAGCGATATTTTTAGGAATAATTTCTTTCATATTTTTTGCAGCGAAGGTGACTGATGATGGGGGATTTTCGATCCTTCCAGAATGGCAAATTCCGAATGTTTCGACTCTTCCGTCAATAAGGTAAGCAGCTTTTTATTTTCAGTGATCAATTGGAAATTCAGATCAAAATATTTTTCAAAATGCCTGCTGAAGTGCTGCGCCACTGATTCGGCGGAGAGGTCTGGATTATACTTCCAGAGATAATCGGTGTGGCGCTGAATATACTGCTCAATATTTTTTTTCTGTTCTGCCGGCACCCGAAGAAAATCAACCAGCTGCAGGTGAGCGGGACCCAGCAGGATTGAACCATGCTGTAAAATAGCATGATTGTAAACTCTCTGTGCACTGCCAATAAGTTTTCTTCCGTGAATTTCAACTTCATGCTGGGCAGAGGTGGCGAAACAGAGGTAAGCGCGGTCCGTTTTGTAAATCTGTCGAAAATCTGCCTGCGCCGCCTGAAATTCAGCCGGAATTCCCCATTCCTGTAAAGCCTCAACAAATGGTAAATGAATGAGACGATAGACGTCGGCAACATCCAGATCATCGAAGGGATAAATCACACTGTAGGTAAGTTCTTCAGCATGCAGGATAGCTCTTCCGCCGGTTGGACGACGGACAATGTCTATACCGCGGTGAGCACATAATTTTTGATCGATATCGGAAAGATTTTGATGAAACCCCAATGAAATGCAATAAGGCCTCCAGGTGAAGAAACGCAGAATCGGCTGGTCTAAATGTTTTGACATTTCCCGGGCCAGGAAATGATCCAATTGCATATTCACCGAACCGGGAAATTCCTTGCAGGGCCAGAGATACCAATTTTTAATTGAAAAATTATCCACGCAGCAAGCCCCGTTCACTCCGTTGAATGAAATCGATGATAAGTTGTAGTTCCGGCCGGGGTGGTAGCTCTTTTTGAATAGCCGCTGCAGCCTCGGCCATGGTATAACTGGTTTGATAAATCAACCGATAGGCTCGCTTCAGGTCCAGAAGCACTTCCTTGCTGAATCCTTTCCTTTCCAGACCAATACTATTGATTCCACCAAAACGAATGGGTTCCCCCATGACTTTGATAAAGGGAGGGACATCTTTATTCACCCGCAGTCCACCTCCAACAAAGGAATATTGTCCGATTTTTACAAATTGATGAATGGCGGTCAATCCTCCAATACTGGCAAAAGAATCAATTTCCACATGCCCTCCCATATTCACGCCGTTTGCCAGAATTACATTATCGCCAATTTGACAATCGTGGGCGACATGAACATACGTCATTATGAAACAATTTTTACCAATGGTTGTCTTGTAGTGATAAGTGGTGCCACGGTGCAGAGAAGCGTACTCACGGATGATCGTTCCCTCGCCGATTTCCAGATAGGTCTTCTCGTTTTTATACTTGAGATCTTGCGGTGGAACACCTAAGATTGAATAATGTCCTATTTGACAGTTTTTTCCCAGACGAGTACCGGAATCTATAAAAACACCCTGACCAACTACACCCTGGTCGCCAATGATAACATCATCTTTAATGGTTGAGAAAGGGCCGATTTCTACATTCTCTCCCAGTTGAGCTTTTGGATCGACGATCGCTGTGGGATGAATTTTAACCACCTGTATCTCCTTCTATAAGATTATACTTCATTGCGATTCACAATGGTAGCCATCATCTCTGCTTCGGCTACCATTTCCCCGTCTACAAAGGCTTTTCCCTGCATCTTGACAGTATTGCTGCGTTTTTTGACCAATTCCATCTCATAAATCAACTGAGCGCCGGGAACAACTAATTTTCGAAAGCGAACATTGTCCAGACCGCTGAAGTAAAGAATTTTATCTGCCGGATTCACTTCGGCATTCAGGAGCATAATGCCTCCGGTTTGTGCCATTCCTTCGATGATCAGAACTCCCGGCATCACCGGATGGCCCGGGAAATGTCCATTAAAAAATTGTTCGTTTCCTGTGACATTTTTAATTCCCACAATTCGCTTCCCGGCTTCGAACTCGATAATGCGATCGACCAGTAAAAACGGATAGCGGTGAGGAAGAATTCGCTGGATGGCTTCAAAGTCGAAGACCACTCCCTTACGCGGTAGATTCTGGTATTTGCGGGTTAGCTGCTGTTTCTGATAAAAATTACGCAGCCGACGGGCAAACTCAATATTGCTTTTGTGTCCAGGACGGCCGGCCAGGATCTGTCCCTGAATGGGAGCACCGATTAAATACAGATCTCCCAGTACATCCAACACTTTGTGGCGAGCCGGTTCATTTTTGTAACGCAGTTGCATATTATTTAGCAACCCGTTATTTCCGACAAAGACCGGTCCCTCAATTTTCAAACTTTTGCGGATCTTTTTTTCATCTATTTCTTCCAGCTTTTTGTCGCAAATAACAACGGCGTTATTCAGGGTGCCCCCCTTAATTAAATTCTGGTCGATTAACAACTCCACTTCGTGCAGAAAACAAAAAGTTCTGGCAGGTGCAAATTCAATAATGAATTCTTTCTCCAGCGAAAACAGCCCGGAGTGCTGACTTCCCAGCGCTGGATTTTTATAATCAATCATCACCGAAATTCTGAAGTCATCCAGAGGAAGAGCCACCAGGTCAATGCCCTTTTTCTCGTCATGGAAATACTGTGATTCCTCGATAACCAGATAATTCTTGGGCTCATTCTGTTCAACTAATCCTGCTTCCAGAAGTACGTTCACGAAAGGCATAGAGCTTCCATCACCTACCGGTGGCTCGGGAGCGTTTAACTCAATCTGCAAATTATCAA
Organism: uncultured Caldithrix sp.; assembly: GCA_964394475.1. Classification (GTDB taxonomy): domain Bacteria; phylum Calditrichota; class Calditrichia; order RBG-13-44-9; family RBG-13-44-9; genus RQOF01. The sequence continues at coordinate 19,203 of CAYMXZ010000045.1, forward strand.
TTTCCAGTCCGGCCAGGGCCGCCAGCACATGCTCGACCGTGTAAATGGTTACTCCATCTTTCACCAGATTTGTCCCTCGCAGACTGTCGATGCCGTTATCTGGCGCTACAAAATCGACTAACGCTGGAATAGTGGGAGAGGGATTTACATCGGAACGGACAAAGGTAATTCCATGATT
>CAYMXZ010000046.1:0-19294 GCA_964394475.1 uncultured Caldithrix sp.
TTTATCGGGTGTAATCCCGGCCAATCGGCATAATCCAGGATGCCATTGATTGCGATGCTTACGAGTATCCATTAACCACCAGACGACGGCCAGATCAACTGAAGTGACAAACTGTCCAGTCATTCGATAGATGATAAAATCTTTGGCATCGAGGAATTTATATGTTTTCTGAAAAACCTCCGGTTGATAGTGCTGCAACCAGAGAATTTTACCGATCTGATCTTTTCCGGTATGACCGGGAGTGCCTCCTGTGATCTTTAAAAACCGAATTAATTTTGGAATATTATATCCTTGGATCCTGGGCGGCTTCCACAGCACTTTTCTGATGATTTCTGCTGCACGGCCATCCAACCAGGTGATACTGCGGGTTAATGGGTGACCGTTCTTATCGACGGCAATCAGGCACTGCATCAAAGAGGAAAACGTAATACCCTCGATGTCCATTGGATTTATGGAGGTGGTTTCCATAAGCTTGCGCGTATTGCTGCAGATGGCTTCCCATAGTTCCTCCGGTTCGTGTTCAGCAAAACTGTCTTGCGGATAATAGACAGGATAGGATTTTTGGCACCAACTGACAATTTCACCAGTAACTGTCACTAAAACTGCTTTTTCCGCACTGGTACCAATATCATGAGCAATGATATATTTTTCTCTGGACATATTATTCTCATCGAAAAATTTTCCGGACCATTAATAGGCAATTTTATAATCTGTTTTACCCGCTGATTTTCACTGAAAATAGAAAAAGCGAATTTTTATTACAATTTACTGATCCACGAATTTTCTTCTCATTTTTTTGTCTATGAGAAGTTAAAACAGATATGCAGATTATGATTTAAGACAAATTCCTGTCTTTTTTACTGGATAAATTAGGATGTAAGTAAATCTGGTTGCAAGAGATTTTTATCAGGCCGGTTGTATCTAATGATTCCAAGAACAAGAATTAATCTCGTTCAAATAACCGCGGAATGAATTATTTTTAATATTTTAACTTTTTCTCTTGACAACGCCCATCTTCAACCGTATATTTAAATCGCTCAAAACGCTTAATTAAAATGAAAGGGAATAATAATGACCAATATAAACGATCTCAATGTATGGGTATATTCACAGACAAATTTACCCACCCAGTATGGAAATTTTAAGGTTTTTGTTTTTCACAATAATGTGGATGACAAAGAACATTTAGCCATCGTCAAGGGTGATATTAGTGATGGAGAAAATGTTTTAGTAAGGATGCATTCCGAATGTCTGACCAGTGAAGTCTTAGGTTCTTTAAAATGTGATTGCCGCGAGCAGCTTCAACAGGCCTTGCAATATATTTCTCAGAAAGGCCAGGGAATGGTTCTATATTTGCGTCAGGAAGGAAGAGGCATTGGATTGGGAAATAAGATACGTGCCTATGCCCTGCAAGAACAGGGGTATGATACCGTCCAGGCGAATCATATTCTGGGCTTCCCTGACGATTTGCGTCAATATGATATTGCGGCTGCTATTCTTAAAGAATTGGGAGTGAATTCTGTAAAGCTTTTGACCAACAATCCTAATAAAATAAAAGGATTAGAGCAATTTGGTATAGAAGTTACAGAAAGAATCCCCCTGCAAATTGAGCCAAATCATTACAATCGATTTTATTTGATGACCAAATCACAGAAGTCCGGTCACTTAATCGATTTCTCGGCGACAATTTCTGCCATGGAAAATTAACGGATCATGATTGAATGAGAAATGAAAGATTTATGTGTATGTCATAACCAATAAATACAATAAAAGCATCAATATATCAAAAGATAAAAATTATTTTGTTCAGCCAGTTAATTCAATCATAGGATATAACGTACTGAAAAAAAATTTGATAATTTAAATATCATTACTCAGATCATTTTACCAAAAGCTTGATGTTACAAAATATACTTTATTAGGTAGTACGATTTTTAACTATTACAAATAATAATTTTCTCCGCGGCTCTGCGTCCCGAAGCCAGGGCGCCATTAATTGAAGCTATATCCAGATAATCGCCACATAGAATATATGGTGAGGATTCTCTATCTGGAAAATCAATTTTATCCTGTCGCGGAACTGCTTTCTTGATCCTGTAAATTCGCAGTAACTCCCATTCATCAACCCGCGATCCAAACCAATCGCGCAAATCGCTATAAACCATATATTCCAGTTCATTATCTGTAAGATCGGGTATACCCAGCAGGGTAACTGATACCAGAGTAGATCCAGGTGGTCCATAAGATTTATTTATTTCAGTCGGGAAACAGATGTTGTTTATACTGGTTCTCCCGGCTCCATTCAATAATAAGAAAGGTCCCGGTATGGGCACTGTGGGAGCCTGATAATATACACAGGTCACCGAATGATAAAAAGTATCTCGCTCTCTCCCTATCAGACGACCGGCTTCCTCGGCATCAACTGCCAGAACAATATGATTACCCTCCAATGACTGATGTTCAAGAAAAACTTCATTTTTATCAATCCGAATAACTTTTGAATTCAGCTGGATCTTTTCTGAGGGAATATTCTGGACTAACTTATCAACCAATAATCTCATACCCTGTTCTGGAAGTCCAGCTTGACCTTCCGAAAACATTTTGAAAACAAATTCAAATTTTTTATGGGAAGTAGAAAGCTCTTCCTCTAAAAAGACTCCTCGTAAAAAGGGAATGAAGAAAAACTTCAGGATTCGATCCGAAAAACCAAAATCTTTTAAATAGTCAATTGTTTTTCGGTCCGAAGTACAAGAAAGAATTTCAGTTAACGACTTTTTTTGCAACTGTTGACGCAATTGCAAAATTTTTAATTTATCCCGGAAGGTACCCACTCTTGAGAAGGCGGTTGATAATCCTCCTTTCCAATCCGATAAAGGATCAACAATTTTAATAAACTTTCTTCCCGTCCAGACCAAGGCACCACGGTAAAAATATTTCAAATTCAATTGATCAAGATCAATAAAATGAAGTAGCTCGGGATAACTCGTTTGAAGGACCTGAAATCCTCGATCGAGTAAAAAACCCTGAAAAGAATCGGTTTTCACCCGACCACCCAGACTATGATCAGCTTCCAACAGCAAAAAATCAACATTTCGTTTTTGCAACTGATTGGCACAGGCCAGACCAGCTAATCCTCCCCCAATAATGATGACATTTCTTCTTTCCATTCTAAAAAAACTCAAAATATTAAAATAATCGTACGGCCGATAGTCCTCCATCGACCGCGATAATCTGACCGGTAATCCAATTGGATGATGGTGTCAATAAGAATACGGTCAATTCTGCAATATCGGCCGGTTGTCCGAAACGTTTTAGCGGATGCCTTTCGACTGCCGCCTGTTGTTTTTCAGGGGTGGATAAAAGATTTCCGGCTAAAGTGGTATTGGTTAGGGAAGGAGCAATAACATTGAATCGAATTTGAGCGCTGGCATATTCTGCGGCTAATGATTTCGCCAATCCTTCTAAGGCGGACTTGGCGGCAGCAATAGAAGCATGATAACTTAATCCAATCCTGGTAGCAACCGTACTATATAAAACGACCGAACCCGCTAGACTCTTTTTTAAAGCCGGCAATACATTCTGTAATACTTTTATCGCTCCAACTACATTCAGGTTGAATTCATACATAAAATCAGGAATTTTCAAAGCACTAAACGATTTCAAGTTTATCGTGCCCGGACAATAAGCGACTCCGTGCAGGCTGGAGGGAATAAATTTTTGTAGATCGGACAGATCATCCTGGATGACATCAAGAGATAAGTATTTTACAGAGAGATGATCAAATTCAGAATGTTTTGTGCGGCACGCCACATAGACCTGTGCGCCCTCTTTTACTAAACGCTGAACGACTTCCCAACCAATTCCTCTACTGCCTCCAATGATTAAATAATTTTGATTTTCGTATTTCATTTTTTTCCTTTCTAAAATAATAGTTTACCATTTTTTTGAGATGATGTTGAAGCTATGAATTAATAATTGAACACATCCTGAAAACTGATCAGCCTTCTTTCCACAGCCGGGTGATTTATAGGAATCTGATCAAAGGCTCTTCCGCCGACAAATAATTTTGCTTTATACTTCAGGCAGAGATCAGCGAACTTTTTAAATTCATTCTGCATTTCTTTCTTATTTTCTATGATGGTACCTGAGACATAGACTCGATGGGGGTGATATGCATCAAATATGTTTTCTATCTGCTGCAAGGGAGTATTTTGTCCGGCAAAAAACACTTTGAATCCTCGCAACTCTAAAAGATGGTGCACCATTTTCAAAGCGAGGAAATGGAATTCTTTTGTAAAATTCAAGCAAAGAGCTTTCCCTATTTTCTTTCGCGGTAAATGAATTATACCCTGCAAACGGATGATGGCATCCGTGATCGCCTGGGTGGCCATATGTTCTTCAGCAATGGCAATTTCTCCTTTGGCCCACATCTCACCGATCTCATACAACACGGGAGTGAGTAAATGATCATAAATTTGATAAAGTGGATATTGACTGAGATAAAGCCCGTTTAAAATCTGTTGAATTTTATCGGTATCAGCTGACAATGCATTTTTCAAAATTAGATCTTGTAGATAATGGAAATCTCCTTTAACTATATGTTGACTTATGCGAAGATCAGCGGTTGATTCAATTGGAAACAAATTTAGTTTTTCAGTTTTCTTCTTATGTGTCGATAGAAAATCTGCCAGATGCTCCATTAAAAATTTACGATGCCCGCCGGCGGTCTTTATACAGGGCAATTTGCCCTCATCTGTCCAGCGCTTGATTGTTGAAACATTCACCCCCAAGATTTTAGCGGCTTCTTCGCTATTGTAGTACTGAATTTTACTTTTCATCTTTCTCATCCTCATTTGGTTTAAAATATAAGAAATTAAAACAAGAAAAACAATGAATATGAGCGATATGAGCTATTTTAATTGTTTTATGGAAATTTTTTTTGTAACTTGTAGAGGTTTAAAATAATCTAAAATTCTCATTATTTGCGGATTCACTTTCTACTTTCACTCATCGCCAAGAAAAGTAAAGATTATGAAGATAGAATACTTGATAGTAAATCTAATCATTTTTCTCGGACCCTTTCTTCTTAGTTTCGAAAAAGGCATTCACTTTATTTCTCAATGGAAATATGCTTTTAAAGCGATTGTCATTGTATGGATCCCCTTTATTATCTGGGATATAAGCGTGAATCATCGCCACTGGTGGTTTAACTCTGATTATACATTGAATTTTCAATTACTCGGTTTACCTCTGGAAGAATGGTTGTTCTTCATCACTGTCCCTTTCTCAGTCCTCTTCATTTGGGAAATATTTTCAAAAAAAACAGGAAATCCTGTTAACCTGAAGCGGCAGACTATCCAAAAAATAATTATTGCCTTGGCCATTCCGGGTATAATACTTCTCTATTCAGGTAAAGAATACACCGGTCTGGCCATCATCGCTTTGAGTATAACAGGAATCATGGATGTAACCTTAAAGACCCAGATTTTCTTAAGAAGAAATACTTATATTTATCTGGGTATCGTTACTTTGCTGAATTTGATTTTTAATGGTTATTTGACGGGGCGACCGATTGTGTTATATAATGAAGCTTATCAACTGAACTGGCGAATTATAACCATTCCAATTGAAGATTTAATCTATGGTTATAGTTTGATACTCTCAAATACTATTTTATTTGAAAAGTTTAAGAGATAACGGATGGTAAAAAAAACTGTACTGGTCATTGGAGGTGGACTGGGATCACTCAGTGCGGCGATTCGTTTAGCCCGCATGGGCTTTACGGTAAAATTATTTGAGCAAAATTCTCGGCTGGGTGGGAAAATGAGTGAACATAAGGACGGTGGTTTCCGTTGGGATACTGGTCCTTCTTTATTAACAATGCCCTGGATTGTCGATGAATTATTTGAATTTGCTGGATTGAATGTCTCCGATTACCTGTCTTTGATTACTTTAGAACCACTCTGTCGCTATTTTTTTTCCGACCAGACCCATCTAGAGGTTAGTGCCAATAAGGAAAAAATGAGCGCAGCGTTAGATTCATTCAGTCCAACACAAGCGGCTGCCTATTTCAATTTTCTACACTATGCGGGTAAAATTTACGATGCCGCCGCTGAAGTATTTTTGTATCATCCAATCCATGAAGTAAGAAAATTACTCACACCGGCTAACTTTCGATATCTCATGAAATTCTATCACATTGATCCCTGGCGGACAATGCATCAAGCTGTTTCCAGATTTTTTACCGATCAGCGATTAATTCAGCTTTTTGATCGTTTTGCCACTTATAATGGATCCAATCCATTTACCGCACCTGCTACTTTAAATATTATCTCTTATGTAGAAAATGGAATGGGAGGTTATTATATTAAGGGAGGAATGCACCGTTTGGTAGAAGCTTTGGAAAAAGTCGCTATCAATTTTGGAGTTGAGGTTCATACTTCCTGTAAGGTCGATAAGATCAAGCATGATCATCACCGGATCAACGGTATACTGGTTCAGGATGAATTTATTCCGGCTGATTTCGTTCTGTGCGGTGCAGATGTCGTTGAAACTTTTAATACCTTAGTGCCGGGATTTAATCGGTACCAAAAGAAATTAAATACACTGGAGCCTTCCCTTTCCGGATTCGTTTTTTTGTGGGCAATGAATAAATCGTTCCCTATTCTTTCTCATCACAATATTCTCTTTTCGGCAGATTACCGTGAAGAATTCCGGCAACTTTTTGCTGACCTAAAGGCACCAGATGATCCCACCATTTATATCGCCATTACCAGTAAAAGCGACGCTGATCATGCACCAGCCGGAAGTGAAAACTGGTTTGTGCTTTTAAATATGCCATATCTTACACCCGGTCAAAACTGGAATTCCGAAAAGGACAAAATTCGAGGTGCCGTCCTGCAGAAATTAAAAAGGTTTGGACTGGATATTTTCCAGAACATTCAGTCGGAAAAATGCATCACGCCTCAGGATTTTTACACGTTATATGGCAGTAACCGAGGTAGTATTTACGGATTATCCTCTAATTCACGAATGATGGCATTTCGCCGACCGGCCAATCGCAGTCGTCTTATCCAGGGATTATATTTTGCCAGTGGTTCAGTCCATCCCGGCGGGGGTATTCCTTTGGTTTTGTTATCAGGAAAAATGGCGGCGGAATTGATTGCCGAGCAAGCAGGTATCTCATTAGATAAGTTTCCCACAATTTCATTGGAGACGATCAGAATACAAAAATATCAATATTCACAGGAAAATCGACATTTCTCAGCAAATTAAGTGTGTGAATTAGCGAAAATTAAAGAGAAAAAGTATGGCAAAAAAGATTATTGTAATTGGCTCTGGATTTGGCGGACTGGCCGTCGCTATTCGTTTACAGGCGAAAGGCTTCGAAGTCACTATCATGGAGAAAAACTCCCGGGTGGGTGGCCATGCCTATCAAATGAAGAAAAACGGTTATACCTTCGATATGGGTCCTTCTCTGATTACCGCACCGGATATTATCCAGAAAGTTTTTCTCAGTGCCGGAAAAAAAATGGAAGATTATCTGAACCTGATTCCCCTTGAACCATTTTATCGTATTTACTTTCATGATAAAAGTTACCTGGACTATTCAGGTAATGAAGAATTTATGAAAGCACAGATGCAAAAATTTAATCCGAAAGATGCCCAGAACTATGACCGCTTTATGGAAAGAGCTTCAATGCTTTATAAGGCAGTCATTATCGATGGATCAGGTTCAAAGCCATTCAGTGATTGGGGAACCATGATTAAATTTTTGCCCCAGGCATTAAAACTAAATGCGCTGATTCCAGCTTTTTACTTTGCCAAAAAATATTTTAAAGATCCTCGTCATCAATTTTGTTTTTCTTTCCATCCGCTTTTTATTGGAGGCAGTCCTTTTCGGGCTCCATCGGTATACCAAATGATCCCATACTTAGAAAAAAAGGGGGGAGTATGGTTTACTCGGGGCGGAATGTACAGCCTGGTACAGGCGCTGGAAAAAGTATTTTTAGAAATAGGTGGTAAAATTTTAGTCAACAGTGAAGTGCAAGAAATAAAAATATCAAACGGAGCAGTGGAAGGTGTTATTTTACAGGGAGATTTTCATCCTGCAGACGCTGTTGTCTCAAACGCCGATTTCGCTCATACTTATGGAAGACTTATTTCAGCGGATTATCGAAATAAGTGGAACGACCGAAAACTCAATAAAATAGCTTATTCCATGAGTGCCTACTTGTTATATCTTGGAGTGAAAAAAGTTTATCCCCAACTGCTTCATCATACCCTGATTTTATCCCGGCGCTATAAAGAACTGGTCAAAGATATTTTTGATCGGAAGATCTTGCCAGATGATTTTTCCATGTACCTGCATGTCCCTACTCGTACGGATCAAAGCATGGCCCCACCAGGATGTGAAAGCATGTATGTGCTGATTCCAGTAGCCAATCTGAAAGGAAATATCGATTGGAAAACAATGACAGAACCTTTCACCAAAAAAGTCCTGCATTTTCTGGAAAATGATTTTGGTCTGGCCGATTTGCAAAAGAACATTGAGATATTAGAAACTTTTACACCTCTTGATTTTCAGAGGATTCGGAATAATCATCTGGGTAGTGCATGGGGTGTTGAACCACGATTGACTCAGACAGCTGTTTTTCGTCCGCATAATCGCAGTGAAGATATAAAAGGATTGTATTTAGTCGGTGCAAGCACTCATCCCGGTGCGGGCGTTCCGGGAGTATTATTAACCGCTGAAACGACTGAAAAAGTGGTCTTAGCTGATCTCGGGTCAGCTACTAGAGAATAGAATTGAAAGGAAGCTATCAATGAAAATACTCATCAATCATGAAAACCGAGCGGCTTTTGAACATGCTCGTTTACTCACTAAACATTTTTCCAAAAGCTTTTACATTTCAGCAAAAATGTTACCGAGGGAACGACGCTGGGCAACCTATGCGCTCTATGGTTTTTGCCGATACGCCGACAATTTGATTGATAATCCTCGCCAGCGTTCTAAAGAAGAATTACTCCAGGAAGCTGACTGTTTAGCGCGGGAGATTGAAATTGCCTATCGTAGCGGTGAATCAGAACATCCGGTGCTGAAATCTTTCATCACGGTGGCTAATCATTTCCATATTCCGAAAAAATATCCATTGGATCTGATCGCTGGAGTGAAAATGGATATTCAAACCAGCCGCTATCAGACCTTTAACGACTTATATGTTTTTGCGTATCGAGTAGCCGGTGTGGTCGGTTTGATGATGACCTATGTATTAGGTTATAAAAATGACCGGGCTTTTGAGTACGCCGAAAAATTGGGCATTGCAATGCAGCTCACCAATATTTTGCGAGATATCAACGAGGATAAAAATCTCAATCGTATCTATCTGCCAATGGATGAGATGGAAAAATTTGGAGTCAGTGAATCCACCTTATTTCAAGGACGGATGACGAATGAATTAAAAAATTTAATTAAATTTCAGGTTGATAGAGCCCAGCAGTATTATGATGAAGCCAATCCCGGGATAAAATACCTACTTCCTGAGTCTCGTTTTGCCATTTACTCCGCCAGTAAAATTTATAATGGTATTTTACGCAAAATAGAGCATCGGGATTATAATCCTTTTCTGGGAAGAGTATTCGTTCCGCAAACTAAAAAAATGATTATCCTGCTTCAGGAAATTTTCCGGAGTCGCTGGGAAGTTATTCGGGAATCATTTTTAACTCCATCATATTATCCGGCGAATGAATGATTGCTGCCAGCCATAAAAAATGGGCACATCTATTATTCCGGTTCTACCTGCACCGACTGTTTCGGAAAACTTTTCATTCCATTCATCTTTTAGGTCCCTTTCCCGATCTTGATTCAAAGCAACCAATAATTTTACTTCCAAACCATCATAGCTGGTGGGATGGTTTTTTCATTTATATAATCAACGAAAAAATCTTGAAACGTCCTCTTTTCCTGATGATGCTGGAAGAACAATTAAAAAAATATCCATTTTTTTCGAAAGTTGGAGCATTTTCTATTCATCCCGGTAAATCAAAAAAAATGTTAGAATCGTTGCAATATTGTCGCCACCTTTTAGATCTGCCCCTCTCCCCCGCTCCGCTCTTGTGTATTTTTCCACAGGGTGAACTATTTCCTTTTTATAGCCGCCCTGTAAAATTAAAAAAGGGGTATGAATGGATCATTAAAAAATCGAATACCTCTTTGACCATTTTACCGCTGGGGATGCGGATTGAATTTTTAGCCCATCAGCGTCCTGAAGTTTTTTTTCTTTTTGGTCACCCTGTGAAATGTGATTCACAAAATTTCCCTGACTTGCCTCAAATGGAAAAAATACTAAATGATTTATTAACTGATCTCCATGGTCATATTTTATCAGGTACGAAAGGAATTCTTTTACAATCAGGATCAAAATCTGTGAATGAGAAGTGGGGTCATTTTAAAAGTAAATTGATGAGGAGAAACAGGAAGTCGCCGTGATCGATCTATTTTATTATTTTATTTTTCCATTACTAACTGTACTTCTTACTATTACCTGTATCAATGCCATTTTTGGTCCTTTTTTAAATTGGAAAAAAAAAGCAAGTGACCAACCATTTGTATCGGTTCTGATACCCGCCCGAAACGAGGAAAAGAAGATTAAAACCTGCATGGAAAGTCTTTTACTGCAAGATTATCCTTCATTCGAAATTCATGTTCTGGATGATGAATCAACGGACTATACGGCTGACATTGTAAAAGAGATGGCGGGTAGAGATTCAAAAATTCATTTTCATTCCGGAGAAGCTTTACCTGAGGGATGGACTGGTAAAAATTGGGCCTGCCACCAATTAAGTCAATACGCACAGGGAGAGATTTTTATTTTTACCGATGCGGATAACCGATATGAACCGGAAGCAATTACGCGGACTATCGGCGGGATGCAACAATATCAATTAGGAATGCTGTCAGTTTTTCCTCAACAAATTACTTATACTTTTTTTGAAAAGCTTATTGTGCCAATAGTTGATCTGATCCTTTATTCCTTACTTCCCTTATGGTTGACTTATTACACGCGATCTCCACATGTCGCCGCTGCGAATGGCCAATGGATTGCTTTTCGACGCGAGGTGTATGAGAAAATTGGTGGACATCAGGCAGTACGACACAAAATTGTCGAAGATGTGGAATTGAGTCGTCTAACCAAGCGTTCAGGGATAAAGATGTTAACAGAAGCTGGTACTGGTATGGTATATGGACATATGTATCACTCAATGCGGGAGGTCTGGGAAGGTTTTTCGAAAAATTTCTTCGGGTTGGTATCCAATAAAACGATTCCGTTTTTAATTATTTTAGCCAGTTTGATTATGATCAGTATTGTACCTTATCTTTTGTTAATCACTTCGCAGTTTTTTATGACGGCATTGGCGGCAATTATTTTAAATCTTTTGTGGCGGTCAGTACTGGCTATTCGCTTTAAACATTCTTTTTTATATGGCGTAATTCTGCATCCGCTCTCAATAATGTTGGCAGTATTGATCGGGTTGAATTCTTTACGCCAGGTCAAGAAGGGACAAATTACCTGGAAAAATCGAAGCATTCTCTTGAACCCTAAATAAGCGATATAAGCGTTTTATAACTTGCCTTTCTCTATGGTATTTGTTAAATTAGTTACGCATTAATAGATGTGGTATTGAAAACATTTTTAAATGAATAGCTCTGGAGATTATTATGAATCTATATAAAATAAGTCAGGCAGTAATTTTTGTAACAGCTGGAATTTTCGCAGGAGTGTTACTGACTTCTGAAATTCATTTTTTGCCATTACTGATTGTTAATTTCCAAATGATTGAAGAAATGGCAATAAAATTACAAGGGCGGATGGATAGCCAAACAGTTCCCGTAAGAGTTCCGTCTCTTTAGGATATGTAATGATTCGTTTACCATCAAAATTAAGTGGCCAGGCTAAATAACGATCTTCATTAAATGAAGTCACATTGGGGAAAACTGAAAATATTTTTGCTCTATTTTTTCCTCATGGCTGGAGGATTATGGCATATTTTAGGTCTTTTTCAAAATCTGATGAAACTGTTAGCTTCTCCTTTACTCATGGTGCTGGGTTTTTGGTTAATTGTGGAAAACTGGAGACTATTAAAATTTGAACTGCTCAACTCAACGCCTACCTCCAACATAAAATATCCATTTCTGGGATGGATTGTTGTGGTGTTTTTACTGACGTTGTTTATCGAAAGCCTGGGAGTGAAAACGGGTAAAATATTTGGAAATTATTCCTACGGGACGAACTTATCACCGTTTATAGGGAATGTTCCGTTGGCTATCGGTTTTGCCTGGATAAGCATGCTGTTATCCTCCATCCCCATCGCTCAGTGGATTGGCAGTTTAGTGCGAGTCAAGAATTACCTTTTTTTTATTATTCTTGCTTCTTTATTGATGACCTTATTCGATTTTTTCATGGAGCCAGCTGCCATGAAATTGAATTATTGGACCTGGTATAACGGAAAAATTCCTTTTCAGAATTATCTTGCCTGGTTTATAATTAGTTTTATCTTGATAGGCATGGGTCAGCAGTTGAAAATATTTTCATTAAAACTATCAACCGTCGGCATTCACGCCTATATTGCGCAATTAATATATTTTCTGCTTGTTAGTGTAAAATAAGAGATGATGATGAAATTATACTCTTCAATTTCAGATGTAAAAGGCCTTTTTATTGGCTGGATAATAATACTGATCTGGTTGGGCAGTCTTCTTTACTTGCTAAATGTTAACATCTCTACCCTATCCTTTATTTTTATCCTGTTGGGAATAGCCTGGCAAACATTTTTATATACCGGGCTGTTTATAACCGCTCATGACGCCATGCATGGGACAGTTTTTCCAAAGAGTCGGAAATTTAATGATTTTATGGGGAGCCTGGCATTGAGACTCTTCGCTTTGATGTCTTATAAAAAAATAATACAGAAACATTGGGAACATCATCAAAATCCTGCCAGCCAGAAAGACCCCGATTACCACGATGGTCGGCATACTGGTTTCTTCCTCTGGTATGCTAAATTTATGATGAATTATCTCACTGTGAAACAGATTCTGGGAATGGCTATTGTTTTTAATATTTTCTTACACATTTTTCATCTTCCAGTGAGTAATCTCATTATGTTCTGGATTGTTCCTTCATTATTGAGCACAGTGCAATTATTTTATTTTGGCACTTTTCTTCCTCACCGTGAGAGTGGAGAACCGTTTCAGGATGATCATCGGGCCCGTAGTAACGATTATAAAGTCTTCTGGTCATTTCTCAGTTGTTATCACTTCGGATATCACTGGGAACATCATGAATATCCTCATGTTCCCTGGTGGCAACTCCCTTTTATGCGAAAAATGATTCTGGCTAAGACCAGATAATAAAACAGTTGGATGATGTTAAATTCCTATCAAACAAAAATATTATGAGCTGTAACTTATTATTTTTACTATTATCAAAAGAAGTGAATTTTACAGCTTCAAACTTGATTAAATTCATTAGATAGGTTTAATATAAAATTTTCAGGAGTTTTTTCTATGAAATGGTCCTTTAAAATAGCTGAATACAAAGGGATTCCGGTAAAGATCCATGCCACTTTTTTACTGATTATTCTGTGGGTAGCCATCAGTCATTGGACACAAGGACAAAATATGGCAATGACCATGCAGGGAGTTTTATTTGTGCTGGCCCTGTTTGCTTGCGTCGTTTTACATGAATTCGGTCATGCATTAATGGCCCAAAAATATAATATTAAAACCCGTGATATTACGCTTCTTCCCATTGGAGGAGTGGCTAGATTGGAACGTATGCCTGACGATCCTCGACAGGAATTGTGGGTGGCCATCGCTGGTCCGGCGGTAAATATTGTTATCGCTGCGATTATATTCATGGTACTGCACCTGACCATCGCTTTCGAACCCCTTTCCAATTTAACAATGACGTCCGGTTCTTTTTTTGAACGATTAATGGTCGTCAATATTTTTCTGGTCGTTTTTAATATGTTGCCTGCTTTTCCCATGGATGGTGGAAGAGTTCTGCGAAGCCTTCTGGCGATGCGCATGGATTATGCCAGAGCAACTCAGATTTCTGCTACCATTGGGCAAGGGATGGCTTTACTATTTGGTTTTTGGGGATTTTTTTCAAATCCATTTTTGATCTTCATTGCATTGTTCGTCTGGATTGGCGCTGCTCAGGAGGCACATATGGCCCAAATGAGATCAGTATTTGATGGAATCCCGGTAAAATATGCAATGATCACTGATTTTCGCACCCTTTCCATTCATGATACTCTCCAGAAGGCCATTGAATATATTCTGGCCGGATCACAACAAGACTTTCCAGTGGTAGAAAATGGAAAGGTTAGCGGGATTTTAACTCGCAATCAATTAATGAAAGCTTTGGCGAAATACGGGCCAAATTATCCGGTTGCGGAAGTGATGGAAAGAAATTTTGAAACCGCTGATGCTTCTGAGATGTTGCAATCCGCCCTCTCCCGTCTGCAAAGCTGTAATTGTCATATTATGCCGATCGTGAAAGAAGGGAAATTGGAGGGGCTCCTGACCAGCGAAAATGTGGGAGAGTTTTTAATGATCCAGACTGCTCTGGGGAAAAAAGCATCTCTTCAAACAGCTTAATTCCAGATTTCATTCTCGATTATTTAAAAGACTTTTTCTTTTATTCAATCCTGCGACATCCGGTCAAAAAAAGGATATTTTAAAGCAAAGATAACAATTAAAAAAAACCTATATACCGTGCTAAGCTTCCGCCACTTTATAGCGGTTATTAAGTATCTCTTCATTCATCAACCCTTTCTCCTTTAATTCTTTCAATTGCAATACATTTTGTATCATTTATAAGTTTTTCGTAAATTGAAGACAAATTAAACGGAATACTTGTGGATCGAGCGATGAATAAATTAAAAAGCATGACCGGTTTTGCTATTGTTCAGAAAACGTATAATGATTCTGAAGTAAGTTGTGAAATCCGATCGCTGAATTCACGTTTTCTCGAAATCAGTATACGGATTCCTAAAATGCTCAGTGATTTGGAACCCTCCATTAAGGAAATCATCCGGCAGAAAATCAGTCGGGGAAAAATAATGTATAACCTTAATTTTTCTTCCCTGAATAATGAAGTCCAGAGCTTAAAAATTCAAACCGATTCCATCAAAACTTATAAGAAACTGTTAGAGCAAATGAAACGCGCGGCTGGAATTCGTTCGGCCATTCGTCTGGAGCATTTGCTTTCCTTCAAAGATATTATTGCGCTGGAGGAAGTTTCGCCGGTGGATGAAGCCTTGTCCAATTTTGTCTATGAGTTGACGACGGAAACCCTGGAAAATTTGAATAAAATGCGCGATCAGGAAGGTCAATTTTTATTCAAAGATTTGGAAGAAAGAATTGCCGTCATTGAGAGGCTTTGCCAGGAGATCAGTGAGTATGCCAGGATAAATCCTAAATTAGAATTTGATAGAATGTATCAACGATTGTTGTCACTGATCAGTGAAGAAAAATTGGATAAAAATCGTTTAGAACTCGAGCTGGCCTTAATTTCCGATCGGATTGATATCACGGAGGAGATGGTGCGGTTGAGAAGCCACATTGAATTATTTCGGGAAGATATAAAAGCCGGATCACCGATTGGGAAAAAACTCAATTTCATTCTCCAGGAAATGAATCGCGAAACCAATACCATTTCCAATAAAGCAACCATGGTAGAGATCGCCCATCGGGTAGTTCAATTGAAGGAAGAAATCGAAAAGATCCGGGAACAGGTACAAAATGTTGAATAATATTGATTGAATTATTAATAGCCGATACGCCTGATGTCACAACAACCTACCAAACCATTATTAATTGTACTTTCTTCTCCCTCCGGCGGAGGCAAGACCACCATCTGTAAAGCACTGGCCGCCAGCCACCCGGAATTAAAAATTTCCGTGTCAGCCACTACTCGTCAACCGCGAAAATCTGAAGTACATGGAATCGATTATTATTTCATGTCAGAAAAAGAATTTTTTGAACGCGTAAAGAACCAGGAATTTATTGAATATGAGAATGTTCACGGCTATTATTATGGCACCTTAAAAGCTGAAGTAGAAAAGTTATTAAAAAATGGCTACTCAGTATTGTTTGATATTGATGTCAATGGAGCGTTAACGATTAAAAAAATTTTTCCACAGGCGATTCTTATTTTTATTCGCCCTCCTTCCCTGGAGGAACTAAAGCGACGATTGCAACATCGAAGAACGGATAATCCCCAGGAAATCGAAAAACGCCTGAAACGTTTGCCCGAGGAGTATGAAAAAGCCAGGAGGTTTGATTATGACATTATCAATGATAATTTAGAAGAAACCATTCAAAAAATTTATCAAATCATCAATAATCATCAGTGGCAGGGAATTCATGCTTCCAACGAATCGATTTAAGGATAAACATATTTTAGTGGGGATTACCGGCGGCATTGCGGCTTATAAGAGTTGTGAATTGGTAAGATATCTAATCACTGCTGGCGCTGAAGTACGAGTGATGATGACTCGGGCAGCCCAGAAATTTATTACCCCCCTCACCCTGGAAACTCTCTCCAGACAGCCAGTGAGTGTCGATCTGTTTTCTGAAACAGAGTACACGGGGACTCATCATATACAATTAGCAGATTGGGCGGAGGTGGTAATTATTGCCCCTGCCTCTTATAATTTCATTGGAAAACTGTGTTCTGGAATCGCTGATGACCTGGTGACCACCATTTCCGCCGCTGTTCATTGCCCCATGGTCATCGCACCAGCCATGAATGTCCACATGTGGAACAATCCCATTTTACAACGTCATTTACAAGAACTGGAAAAATCAGGTTACTTGATCTGTCCTCCTGAAGAAGGTTTTCTCGCAGAGGGTTACAGTGGAAAAGGAAGACTGGCGTCACTCCATCACCTCGTACAATACGTATATAAAGCCCTTCATCCATCTCCAAAAAATTTGCAGGGTAAAAAAGTTTTAATCACCGCCGGAAAAACGGAAGAGCCCATTGATCCGGTAAGGGTACTCAGCAACAAGTCCTCAGGCAAGATGGGTTTTGCCTTAGCTTGGGAGGCGTTTGCCCGCGGTGCGCAGGTCACTCTTATTCATGGACCGGTTCACTTGCCGTTACCTGCTGAAATTGAAACCGTTTTGGTGGGTTCCGCAACAGAGATGTATGAAGAAGTAAAAAAGCGGATAAAACAAGCTGATTTCTATATCAGCGCTGCCGCCATTGCCGATTATACCCCAGAGGAACCTCTTGATCACAAACTGAAGAAAAAATCAGATAGAATTACTCTCACGCTCAAGCCGACCATTGATATCTTAAAAAAAGTCGGTGAAAGTCGGCAAAAAGATCAAATACTCATTGGATTTGCGGTGGAAACAGATCAACCCGAAAAATATGCCAAACAGAAACTGGTTGAGAAAAATTTAGATCTTATTGTCCTCAATAATCCCCGGGAAGCGGGGGCGGGATTCGAATCTGACACCAACATTGTGACTCTCTTCCATAAAAATGGGCGCTCAAAAAAGTTGCCGCAAATGCCTAAACTCGATGTGGCATTTCATATTTTTCAATTTCTGGAAAAACCAGAGTAATCCAGATATCCGCGTAAACAAAAATACTTCTTTACCTTTCCAAGAGTTGATAATAAATTCATTGAGGTCAGAAACTTTTACTCGTTTGGTATGGACGAAATTTTAAAAAAAATTGCCAATTTCTTGCGGGAATATCAGGATATTTACGGTGAAGAGATTTTTGTAGACGAGAAGAAAATTTTACAACAGGCCGATCAATTTTCGACGACCGTGGCAGATTCTGAAGAAATGAATGAAGAAATGATAGTTGATGAAAAAATCTTCAAATTAGAAGACCAACCTGATACTCCTTTATGGAATTTCATGAGGCAGATCAAGGATTGTACCAAATGTCCCCTGGGGCATACCCGGACCAAGTTTGTCTTTGGCGATGGATCGGAAAAAGCAGAGATCATGTTTATTGGCGAAGCGCCGGGAGCGGATGAAGACCGTACCGGAATCCCTTTTGTCGGTAAAGCAGGACAATTATTAAATAAACTATTGGCTCATATCAAAATAAATCGTGAGGATGTGTTCATTGCCAACATCTTAAAGTGCCGGCCTCCCAATAATCGTGATCCCCAACCGGCGGAAGTGAAGGAATGCCTACCTTATTTGCTTAAGCAGATTGAACTTATTCGACCAAAGGTTATTGTTTCGCTGGGCAGAATTGCCGCACAAAATTTATTGAATACCACCGCTGCCTTAAAGCAATTGCGAGAAAGACTCTGGCAGTATCAAGGAGTGACCATGATTGTTACTTACCATCCGGCTGCCATTCTGCGAAACATGGGACTTCTCAATCAAGCGATTGAGGATTTTAAATTCATCAATAAAACCTATCAGGAAATTCGTCAACGCCAAAAATAAGTATAAAGGTATATATGGCTCGAAGTAAACGTAAAAATGATTTGATTTTATCGGAAGACTTGCTGGACAAGGGAATGCGGGTGCCACCCCAGGCACTGGAAGTAGAAAAATCAGTTCTGGGAGCAATGCTGCTGGATAAAGAAGCAGTGGGAGTGGCGCTGGAAAATATTGATGAGACTATTTTTTATCGCGAGGCTCACCGAAAAATTTTTCTGGCGATGGTTGCTCTCTACGAAAAAAATGAACCAATAGATGTCATCACCCTGTCAGAGGAACTGAAGAAAAGAAATGAACTGGATGAAATCGGCGGCACCTATTATCTAACGGAATTAGCTGCCATGGTACCCTCGGCGGCAAACATCGAGTACCATCTAAATATTATTCGCGAAAAGGCCATCTTGCGACAATTAATTGTGGTGTGCAGCTCTATTATTAAATCAGCTTATGAAGAGGCAGAAGATGCGGAAAGGATTTTAGATATCGCCGAGAGTGAGGTGCTGGGAATTTCTCAGAGCACTCGCCAAAAAAGCTATGAATGGGTAAAACCGCTGATCATGGATACCATTCATGAATTGGAGCGCCTGCATCAAACCTCCCGCGAAGGAATCATTGGAGTGCCATCCGGATTTCACGATCTGGATAATATCCTAGCCGGTTTTCAAAAATCCGATTTTATTGTGCTGGCCGGGCGACCTTCCATGGGCAAGACCGCCTTTGCTCTCAACCTGGCCCGCAATGCCGCCGTTGACCACAATGTTCCAGTAGGATTTTTCAGTCTGGAAATGAGCAACCAACAAT
>CAYMXZ010000047.1:0-18907 GCA_964394475.1 uncultured Caldithrix sp.
AGTCTGGCTTTATCTTTCAACCCCTAAGATTGAGGTGCCTTGCTTGTTACGATTTTTTAAATTTCAATAATACCTCATTGCATTAATTTTAAATAGAACTTAATTTCAGGCAAAAATTTTAGAAGATATACATGCCCACAAAATCTTCGCGACTGGAATATAAATCGAAATTTAGCGGGTTTCATGATCTGATGAAATTTCGAGTACGTGAGATTCTATTGGTATCCAGTCTTTACGATGCCTTTGTGTTAGAAGAAGATGGTCGCTTAGCCGAAAGAATCTTCAGTGAATATGTGGATTTAAACTTACATTTTATCCCGCGTATCACGAAGGTCTCTTCGGCCGAAGAAGCTCTGCAATCTCTGCAACAAAAAAATTTTGATTTAATTATTACCATGACCCGCATCGCGGATATGAATCCAATAGAATTCGGACGAAAAATTAAAGATATCGATCCGGAAAAGACGGTAGTTCTGTTGACCTACGAACATTTAGACCCTATCCTGCTGAATAAAATTCGGGAGGCGAAAAGTATTGATAAGATCTTTTTCTGGTCAGGTGAATCCAAACTCATGCTATCGATTATAAAGTATGTTGAAGATCTAAAAAATGCTCCTGACGATTGTGACCAGGGCGTGCAGGTTATTTTATTAGTCGAAGATTCACCCAAATACTATTCACTTTTTCTTCCCAATATTTATACTGAAATCATGCAACAAACCCGCAATCTGGTCGCTGATGGTGTGAATCCTTTACATCGTTTATTGCGCATGCGGGCTCGACCTAAAGTATTGCTCGCTGAAACTTATGAAGAAGCCCAGACTATTTTACATACTTATCAACATAATTTGCTGGGAATAATTACCGATCTCAAATTTCCCAGAGGTAACAAATTAGACGAGGCTGCGGGATGGCAACTTGCCCAAATAGCCAAAAAAGCTATTCACGATCTTCCCATTTTAATTCAATCAGCAGAGTGGGGCCAGCAAAAAGAGCGTTATCACCATCTGGCTACTTTTTTAGATAAAAATTCTCCAAATTTACTAATGGAATTGCGCTCGTTTATTGTTCAGTATTTTGGTTTTGGAAATTTTATTTTTCGCTATCCGGATGGCAGAGCAATCTGTCAGGCAAGGGATCTTACAGAATTTTCCCGGCGCATCCAGGAAATTCCTGCGGAAAGTTTAGAATTTCATGCCCGCCGCAATCATTTTTCCATCTGGTTACGTGCCAGAACTGAATTTGAGCTCGCCGATGAGATCAGACCCAAAAAAGTATCCGATTTCCGCAATATAGAAGATTTAAGACAATACATCTATCAATCGATTCAGAACCTATTACTCGGACGGCAGCAGGGAATCATTAAAGATTTTGCTACCTCGCTTTTTTATGCGGACAGCACTTTTGTGCGATTGGGATCTGGTTCGCTGGGCGGAAAAGGTCGAGGAATAGCTTTCATAAATGCGCTTCTGGCCGAAAGCCAACTTTCTACGAAATTTAAAAATGTGGAAATTAAAACCCCCCAAACTTTTGTGATTGGAACAGAAGTATTTGAAGAATTTATGGAGATCAATCAATTACAGCAGTTCGCGATCCAATGTTCAGATCCCGCCAAGATAAACCACAAATTTTTACAAGCACCCTTTCCTCAAAATATTATTCAACAATTTCGTTCTCTTCTGGAAAGGCTACCCTTTCCATTAGCCATACGTTCCTCCAGTCTACTGGAAGATTCTCAGCTGCTACCCTTTGCCGGAATGTATAAAACTTTTATGCTGGCGAACAATCATCCTGATTTTGAACGGCGATTGAAAGATATCATAGATGCCATTCGCTTAATTTATGCCTCCGTGTATTATCAAGGTCCGAAGGAGTACGTAAAAAACACCGATTATTTGATTGAAGAAGAAAAAATGGCAGTCATCATCCAACAGTGTACCGGTATCCGTCACGGTAACCGCTTCTATCCCACCCTATCCGGCGTCGCCCAATCCTACAATTATTATCCCATTGAACCCATGCACGCCGAAGAAGGAATCGTCCATCTGGCGTTAGGGCTTGGTAAAATTATCATGGATGGCGAGCGAGTGTTACGCTTTTCTCCCAAACATCCTGCCATGAATCCTCCTTTCGCATCCGCTTTAGAATATTTTGAAAATTCTCAAACCACATTTTATGCTCTTCAACTTTCACCTGCTGAGCAAGAATTATCGGGAGACGAAAATATAAACCTTTGCAAACATGATCTTCTTCAGGCGGAGAAAGATGGGGTACTTCATTTTGTAGGGAGCACTTTTTCACTTGAAGATCAGATCATCCGTGATACCTTATCGATAGAAGGACCCCGCCTAGTCACTTTCGCAAACATTTTGAAATATAATATCTTCCCTCTGGTAGATATTTTGAATGAATTATTGAGTATGGGTCAACGGGCTTTTGGCACACCGGTCGAAATAGAATTTTCAGTCAATCTATTTCACAATCAAAGAAAACCGGAATTTTATATTCTTCAGATCCGCCCCATGGTTGCGGGTGCAGAAGATTTTATGGTGGCCATAGACCCGGGTGAAAAATCACGTTCTCTTTGTTACAGCAATCACGCCATCGGCAACGGGACCTATGAAAATATCCGCGACATTATTTATGTGGATCCTGACAGATTTGATCTCGCGCAAAGTAACCACATAGCTCTGGAAGTAGAAGAGCTTAATAAACAATTTGTTCAGAACAATTCTTTTTACGTTCTTATTGGTTTTGGTCGATGGGGAACCTCCGATCCCTGGTTAGGTATTCCAGTTAACTGGTATCAGGTTTCCCATGCAAAAATTATTATGGAATCACAAATGAACGATCTGAAGATTGAACCCTCTTTGGGCAGTCATTTTTTTCATAATCTGATATCCCTGCGACTCGGTTATTTGTTCATCAAAGGACACCCGCATTCGGATTGGATTGACTGGAAGTATTTGCAAACGTTAAAACCAGTACAGCGCACCCATCACCTGAAACATGTCCATTTTCATCGACCCTTACATATTAAAATCGATGGAAAAGCTGGTCGGGGAATTATTTACCGGCCTGAAAAATGATAAATTACCAAGCGATATATGATGTGAATACTTTTTATTTTGTAACCGATCTTCACGGACATATTGATCGTTATCAGAAATTTCTGAATCTTATAGAAGCAGAAAGACCAGCGGCGGTTTTTTTGGGGGGTGATCTGCTTCCCCATCATCATCGGCGCCCCTTTCAGAAAAATGCCCCGGATTTTTTCGAAGCATTTCTCTTTCCAGAATTCAGTGAACTTCAAAAAAAAATGAGCGCCACATATCCCCGCATCTTTATTATTTTGGGAAATGATGATGAACGCCGCCAGGAAATAAAAGTCCTGGAGGGAGCAAAGAAAGGATTTTGTGAATATATACACTTCCGAAAATCATTCATCAATCAGCATCCGATTTATGGATATGCCTGCGTTCCTCCTACTCCCTTCTTCCTGAAAGATTGGGAAAAATATGACATTTCTCGTTTTGTTGATCCAGGTTGTGTCCCTCCGGAGGAAGGATTCCGATCGGTTCCGATTGATGAGACAGAAATTCGAAATGATACCATCGAGGACGATTTAAAAAAACTGACTGGAAATGAAAATTTAGACAGGGCAATTTTTCTTTTTCATTCTCCTCCCTATCAAACCAGATTAGATCGGGCCGCGCTGGATGGCCGAATGATTGATCATGTTCCCATGGATGTGCATGTGGGTAGTATGGCTATAAAAAGATTTATCGAAACACGTCAACCACTGATTACTCTGCATGGTCACGTTCATGAGAGCACCAGAATCACCGGGGTCTGGAAGGAGCAAATTGGTCGGACCTGGTCTTTTAATGCGGCGCATGATGGGCAGGAACTGGCGGTAATAAAATTTGATCCGGAAAAACCTTCGGAAGCTGTCAAAGAGTTTTATTAAGAAGCCGTCCTCATTTAAAATGAACAATTGATATTCCTTCAAAAAGACTAATCCACAACATTAACACCAGTTTCTATCATAAAGTGATGATTATTGAAATCCATATCATTTTCGTACCTGAGGGATTTTTTTATAGCATCACAGTAGCACAAGATTTAAAGCGGTAGACCAATGTCAATTGACTCGGTAATTTTTAATATTGTGAATCAGGTAGATGAAATAACCTTCATCCTGTTTATCGAATAAAAAAACCACCAGAATGATAAACTTGCACTCTGGTGGTTTTTGATAATTAAAACAATATTTACTTCATCAAAATCATCTTTTTCTGCTGGATAAAATTACCTGTTTCAATTCGATATAGGTAAATACCACTGGCTACCCGATTACCAAAATTGTTAGTGGCATCCCAGGTCACATTGTGAACACCTTTTTCAAAATTGCCGCGAACCAGTGTGCGTACTTCCTGCCCCAGTGTATTATAAATACTTAGTTTAACTTCACTGGCTTCCGGAAGCTGGAAACTAATTTGGGTGGTTGGATTAAAGGGGTTTGGATAATTTTGGAAGAGGGTAAATTCAGTAGGAGTTACCGCTTCAACTGTACTTGCTGAGATATTATTTTTTTCAGCCATCACACCATGGTTCATAGGAGCAGGCGGATAAGCTATACCAGCTCCCGGAGCGGGACGCCCTGAAGGGGCATTAATACTTGCCATCACCTGATAAGGACGCATCATTTCATTATCCTCATGTTCCAGGATATGACAATGCCACACATAGCCAGGACCGGCACTGGGGTCAAATGAATAAAAGGGATTATTATTCGAGATATCAGATGATTGGGGTGAAAACCGAACGATGACTGTTGTGACTTCACCAGGATACATGACAAAGGTATCTTTCCATCCTTGTTCATTGGGATTAGCCGGTCTTGCGGGTCCCTGTAAGTATGGAGTAATTGCTGGATTGCCTCCAATGGCTCCATCAGCATTTATCGTACTATATGGCAGTGGTGGACCATAAGCGGGTACATATACTCCGCCCGGATAGTTCATCATCATACCTGTCATTGGATCAAACCAATTAGACACAGCTGGAAAAGCCGCATTATATACATTACTATATTTATTAACATTAAATCTTTGCCGAGATACTAACTGAAACTGAGTGAGGTGTAAATGGATAGGGTGAGCATCAGCCGTTAAATTAACGATTTGCCAGATCTCTGTTGTACCTTCTACAGGCATTTCAGTAAAGAAATTTCCTGAATGCATGCCAGCCATCCCTGTTCCGGTGTTGGGAGATTCTCGGCCATCCCATTTGGTGTTATTGAGGAGTGCTTCAACCGGTCCAGCCACACCCATGACTTCGTTAAGTGTTAACAGACGTTTTTGATCAACAGTAACGGCTGGAGTAGCGGTTTGAAAATTAACTAATTTAGTAAGAGGTCTAAGTTGAGCTCCACTCGCTGGATTATAACTATTATCCGAACCATTCAAAGGAAGAAGTACTCTGAACTGCATGATTTGACCAGTTGTTTGGGGATCCGCAGGTGCGCCTTTTGGGTAAGGAGATCTGGCTTTATTACGTAAAATAAGAGTCTGACCTGCCAAACCAGAAAAATCAATAATAAGGTCTGCCCTCTCACCAGGACCCATTACCAGATAAGAACCCATGAGGGGATCAATTTTTACCGGAAATTCTAATAATCCACCATCGGTACCAATTTGCCAAAAAGCAGGACCAATAGTACCAGTTAATTGATTCTGCAGCCACATTTCATAAAAACGAGAGTTTGAACCATTCAGAAAACGAAAACGATACCGGCGAGGTTCGACGTTTACATATGGCCATGTTTTACCATTTACTACAATCACATCACCAAAAAATTCTGGTAGCCAGATATTATGAATATTCGGATTCATCCCACCCACTGGATAAAATAATTCACCATTGGTGTCGAACATTTTATCCTGAATAGCAATTTCCATCTCATAATTTCCTGCAGGTAAATTTGCTCCAGCTCCAGGAATACCCGTATCTACTTCATCCCTTAAAAAATAAAATCCAGCCATTCCCGCATACACGTTCAGACGAGTAACTCCCAAGGCATGATCATGAAACCATAGAGTGGCACCAAGTTGATCATTAGGATATTCGAAAATATTGGTGACATAACCAGGACCAGTTATCCCATCTGCTGTAAACCAAGCATCAGGTCCTCCATCATAAGCAGAGGGAACCTCCCCACCATGCAAATGAACGACGGCGGGAATGGGTCCATCATAAGACGGAGCAAATAATGGGTACATATTTAAGGGATCGGCCCAATGCAATGTCTGATCTACTGCAAATCGATAGAATGGAATAGTTGGATTTAACAAATTATTGATATACGTGACATTTGTCGGCATGCCGTTTTGAGCTTCAATTGTATAAGCGGGATAAAGAGGACCAAAATCAGTGGTACCATCATTAATTTTATACGCCCAAACTGTGGTTTGATAGGGTAATCCTGTTAATGGATTCAAAAAAGTCGAGGGCAGTATAACCTGTTTGGTCTCTTCCATAGAAATAATCAGTTGTTGAGTTCCATCCACCCGATTTCCTACAAAAGTGGGCAACGGATCTACATATTTAGGAATGATTTTTCCTGGAAGTGGAATCTGTTGGCTAATTGCGGGACTTACCAACAAAAACAAAAATAAAAATAGACCTTTAATTCTATGGCGAAAATTCATCTGAGATGTCCTTGTTTATGATTAAGATCAATATTATTATTATTCTTACATTTAAAATTCATTAATGGTGAATTCATCTATTATATTACTGGCTTCACCTGACCAATTATATAATTTGGATAGAGCAGAATTCTATTATTTGATAATCACCTCCTCACATCTGCTTTATATAAAATTCTCATTACTTTCACACAATTCTCAGAATAGCATTGATATCTAAAATTTATGTCTCCACAACTACTTAAATAAACTGTAAACAGATAACTAATATTAGCCATTCATTTAGCTGAGTATCCAGCTCGTGATAAGAAAGAGAAGGATACTGTTTAAATGAAGAATACCCGGAAAAGGTAAGAAATGAAGGTCTTTTAATTTTTTATTAAATCAAAAGAGGAGAATAGATATTTTTCTTTTTTCTATTTAAAATATGGGAAGTCATCGTATACCTATTTTGTTATATTTGTTTAACTTTAAAATAAAACGCACCTATTTTTAAAAAAAAATTAGAAAAACAAATTTAAATTTGACAAAAATAAAATTTTCAATTTTTTCTATTCATTTTTTTCAGACCGTTTAAAATTCTACCTCCAACAACACACAACCATTTGGAACTAGCCAATTCAATGTACTCGGATTTATTATTGTAATATATTGAAAATAATCAAAACTTTACTGCAGAGTAATCATTCCCAGATCAGTATTGGTCCCATTCGTTACCTGAACACTATCTTGCTGGAAAGACCGATCTAAGGTGTCTTTTACCAAAACAGTATAACTACCCTCTGATAAAAATGATAACTGAAAATAGCCGGTGAGAGTATCAACGATCGCTGAAGTGATCGTATCTGCATTCTGTAATGCGAATGCCAGTGGGGCATGCTCTGGATTGGTAACAATGGCCGAGATTGAGCCGCTGATGGCACGCGGGACACATCGCAAATGCGGTTTTAATTTGTAACTATTAGGATCATGCTTGGGACCGGTCACAACAATGGAGCGAGCCACATCAAAATCCACCACTAATTCATAGGTAGAACCGGCATTCAGCGTAAATTCTGGTCCGAGTTTTAAACCTGTTTGAGCACCGCTGGGCACAGTGAGCGCAAAAGTCTGACCATCTACCACCACTTCTGCCGCCTGAATCATCAGGCGAATCTGAGTATAGTGACCGGCTGGAAGTTCGGCTTCTCCCAGGATTATTGATTTCCCATTGTTCCATTCCAACAAATTAACAGTGATGGTGTCTCCCCGAACCGTTAACCACTGGCCATTGAGGTGGGCGCTGACTTCCGAGAAGGTAACATTCACAGCCTCGAAGGCAGCGGGGGAATCCGTCAAATATACCTTAAGTACCGCAGGTCCTTTATTATTATTTAGGGAAGTGCTTTCCTTCTCACAATTTATAACCAATAGAAAAGCTGTCAATAAAATTAGAAAGCTGCGCATATTTTAACTTCCTCAATTTTTAATTTTTTTAATTTTATTTATTTTTCTGGTCACAAAAGTGATAAAAATCATAAACAGACCAAAAGAAAATTTTATGATCGAAACGTTTTGTCTCGCGATTTTCTCCCACTATTTATAAACTCTCATTTTTCATGGGCAGTTGCCGGGCAGCATCGGTCACCGCCCCAATTTTAGCCGCATATCCTCTTTTGTGCTGGATATCTTCATCGCTTACAAAATGCACATCCAGCAATCCATTGCTCTTATAACCGGTTCGCAGATAATTCATTTCACTCAGGCATAGACTCCACCCCTCTAACCACAGAGAGAGTTCTTTCTTCTGCTTTTCAGTTCCTTTAAAATGAAGCAAGATATCAATGTCACTTCCCGGTCCAGCAATTGCATTTTTAGTACTCCCAATCAGGTAAAAAGCTTTCACACCGAATCTCTTTCCATCCAGCTCGGAGGCAATCTGCTTTGCCATGGCCATTCGCCAGCGCCAGTTTTCATCTGAAGTTATGCCTACATTATAATTGAAAGTATATTGACTTTCCACCGTCGTGCTCGGTGATGTTAACAAACCAATTCCTTCGTCCAGGTCAGCATTTAGCAATACTCGCAGAATTAGTCCATTGGTAACCTGAGTAACGTCGATCACCCGGATAACATCAGCCAGTTCAGCGTATTCCGGAGCGATTTCTGACAAAATATTGGGCGATTGACATAAAAAGCGATCATTAAAAATTGTACCATTGTCATCCGGGTATAGTGGGATATAGCGTATGGAAGATTCCACCAAATCCTGGAAAAAGTGGGTACCGAATGAAAGATCGGGAACATAATTTCCTTTTTTGCGAGCCACTTCAATTAATACTGCCGTGTTATTTATATCAGAATAGGTAACTGCCACCCCTAACTTAATATCTCCTCGACTCCCCCACCGACCAGGTCCCATAAGAATAAATCTTCTCTTTGGAAGCACTTTATTCAATTTACTGATAGCCCGCCCAACCAACCGCAATTTCCCCAGATCTTCTATCTCCGAATATTTTTCAGGATCGACATAGACAATATGCGTTATGTCTGGTACAATCCCATTCGAAATGAAGCGATTGGCTGAAAAGATGATTCGCTCTTCCGGAACATCTTTTGGAATTGACATGGGAATCGATTCTTGGGAATAACTTTGTGGTCGGCATTGCAATAAGTAAAAATTTTCACCATCATGGGCAAATTCAATATCCACCGGCGTGCGAAGTTTTTGTTGTAAGACCTCCAGAATGGTTTTCATCTGTTTAATAAATTTCCCATCAGAAATAAAACCATCGAAGGTGACAACAACTTCCTGGTTGGAAAAATTGTGGAGCAGCACAGACGGTTTCTGGATATGTTGATCCTTGACAATTGATATGATCTTTTTCAGTTGAGGATAATCTTCACCCACTTCTTTCAGTAACTCAGAAAACTCAATGGTGATAAAGCTATTATTCTGTAAATCGATGACATCTACTTTTTTAGGAGAATAGCGTATGACTTCTTCAGGGGTAATATTTACCCGTAAAGAGGGTTGACCTGGGGCCACCAGTACCGGATAATCATCACTTAAACGATCCACAGCCCGGGTGCCAAGACCGGGAACCATCCGTATTAAACCATCTTCACGTTTGATACGGGATGACCAGCGAAACTCATTGTTACTAAAAGCGACTCCCGCAAAAGCGGGTAAAAAATAATGACCTACCCTTTGCCCTACCACTTCCTGAATCATCACTGCCATTTCCTCATGAAAATCAAGTAATCCCCTGGCTGCTCGATATTCAATTGGATCAGGACCAAATGTGGACGCATAGACTTCCGCAATGGCATCTAATAATGCTTCCAAACGCTTCTCTTTTGTTCCCTGGTTTGCTAAAAAGAGACTCTTATATTTTCCAGAAAAAGCGGAACCCAGACGATCTTCAAGTAAACTGGAACTTCGCACAATAATAGGATTTTCTCCCACGTCATCCAGTATCAAAGACAACCCTTTAATGATCTCCGCTGAAAATTGGGAGTTTTTAAAAAGCTGAATGATATGAGGATACTCCTGCCGGACCTGATCGATTTCTTTGTACTTCTGTTCGATAACTTCTTCCAAATTATTATGACGCAGAAAATGAAGCAGTGTATCAGAGCTTATATACCAGGTCTTGGGTATTTTAATCTGCCCACATAGATCTATCTCTTTCCCTTCACGACAGAGAATCTTAAATGCCAGAAAAAGACCGGCGCTCTTTCCACCCAATTTGCCCTGGCTATTGGCCGGATAAATCATATGTTGTAACAAATCATGAAAGTCATTTACATTCACATAGTTTTTGGCAATATTAATAAACTCTAACTGATCGGTAAAAAACCGTCGAATGAGAAGCACATTGAGCGCTTTGCGAGTAGATTCAGAAAGTTCGATCCCTTCTGGTACTAAATGGTGAAAACGAGTCAATGCCTCCGAAACTTCGGAAAGCGGTGCATGCTGGTTTTCCAGAACCCGGATGAGAAAACTTGACCGATCTTCATATAGCCATTTCTGGACGCAGGAAAAAATCTCCTTACTGCTCAGATGCTGACCAGCAATCTCGAAAATTTGATCACTCAATTGCAGCATATTTTGAATGGTAGCCTTTTTCTGAGGACGATTGATGTCTTCAGTATTCTCAAGATCGGGTGTTTCCCGTCCAATTCCATATTGAGGCAATAGTTTTTGAGCTTCATCTACTCCATGCCAGGAAAGATAATTCATCATCTTGCGGGAGATACGAAAATAGAGATTTTGATCCGTGCGTCTTAAAAGATCAACAATAACCGACCAATCACCTCTTCTTTTTTGTGAAAAATCCTCGCGGGCTATTTGCCAATTTTGAAAAATTTCCCGGATATTTCGGTGTAACAGGTAGTGACCTAATCGCTCCGCAATATGGGTAATCAGACGCCTCTCCTCTTTGAGGAATGGGCCCTCGTCAGCGGCCGGACGTTCTACAGTATAATACACCAGCACTTTGCCCACAATTTCATCCTGAACTTTGATGTCACTGCTCATTACCCATGAAGTAGGTAAAAAATCCGAGGTCTTAAATATTTCATCCTGATACTCAATAATCGCCTGACATACATCGGGAAATTGCCATCCGTAGGGAATAGCTTCGACCACCTTTTGAAAGGCTTCATTGATATTATAATCCTTATTATTCAGGACTTCCTCAATGCTGTATAAACAATTGAGTTCCTTAGCTCTTTCCTTGAGGGCATCGAGAACTACCTCCCACGATTTTCTTTCCATACTCATTTTTTAATTACTCCTTTACCGCTTCGACCATCAACTTTTATTTTTAAAGGCTTCACTAAATGTACATGCTTAACAAAATTGAGTTCCGTGACTACGGATTGTTTTTTTAACCATTCCCAATCAATTTTATATGGTCCGGAATGTTTTACTGAAAAGTAGCTAATTTGAAAACTGGTTAAATTGTGAAAAAAATGTGATCCCTGACTTAAATCGACATTCATTTCAGGTAAAGTGGACTCCACGATCACTTTGGCCCCCGCAATTTGTCCCCAGGTGGTTGGAATACCTAACCAGGGATCCGCACTTCCCCAACGACCAAAACCTATCAATAAATACGGCTGATGAGCCTGCCGCAGGGCTTCATTGATCTGTTCGATCTCTGACGCGATCTTCTGCGTATATCTGGCATCAAAACTTTCGGGTTTGACATAAACGATATCATAAATAGTATCAATTTGACCGTTGCCTAAAACATTTTCAGAGGCTAACAGCACATCGTCGGCTTTCATCTCCTGAGGGTGAATATCGACAGTCTCGCGTGATACGACCATTGGTCGAATTTGCAAGAAACCAAATCGAGCCGGTAATCCCCCCTCACGATCGAGCGTAACCGCAAATTCAATTTCAACCGAAGAATGTAAAAACTCCTGTGACAGGCTCAATAGCTCTCTAATTAAGTCATTTAATGGTACGGTATTCATTTGCAAAATAGGGGCAAAATTGATCAGCGCTATGCCATCCGCCGAATAGCCTCCATATAGGCGGTCCGATTGGGGATCATAGGTGGAAGCAACATATTTCAACGTGCCATGCTGTTTAGCGGTGGTCAGATCGAGCTTTATCAAATACTCTGTTTCCTTTACCGGATCATAGATGGTCGTTTTCGACATATTTACCGCCCAAAATTCTCGTTGCGATTGCTTTAACAAATCCTGAATGGTATTATAGGGAGGATTCGCCTGAGGAGTGGCAGGTGAATAACTCCAGGAAATTCCATCATCCACAATAGTTCGTCCAAGGCCCAGGGCCAGATTGGCAATGCCATCCTCTGGACGGGCATGTCCAACTGGATAGTAATTAAAGGAGCGAGCTACCCCGGATATCTCTGGATAAAAATATTGATCATGCCGTTGGCCGACAACTTCTTGAATGATCACGGCCATTTTCTCTTCCGACAGGTGATGTTGAGTCGCTTTAAAATAATCTTTGGCATCTTTAAAAAAGGTGGAAGCCCACACCAATTTAATCGCTTCAATCAATTTGTGGAAGCGGGTTTCAGTATCAAATTGATTATTGGGCGTCATCTTGGTGGCATAAATTCCCGCGAATGGTTCATACAAACTATCTTCCAGCATGCTGGAAGATCGAATCGCCAGAGGTGATTTGATTTTAGAAATGAGAGAATATAAATCGCCCACCAAACCGGGTGGAATCTGGGCTTTCTGAAAGGCATGAGCAATCCGATCGTCTGACTGATCAGAAAAAGCAATCTCGGCTAAATTATTGAATTTAATGAATTCGTCAAAAAAATCGGTAGTAATAACTGTCATGCGGGGAATAGATACTTCAACATCCTTAAAAGGGTTTTTATCAAATTTCTCCTGTAGAATCTTATGAATAGAAACCAGGCCGTGAGCTTTACCACCCAAAAAACCGCTGCCGATGTAGGTAAATTGCTCGGTCGAATTAAAAAATTTTCTTTCAAAAGTACCCATTTACAATTTCTCGTACTTCCATGAATGGAAAATAGATAAAATAAAACCTCCCGTAGAATTCATCCACGGGAGGTTTTGATACATGTTCCAATCGAGAAAAATCACTTTTTAGATCACGATTTTGACTATTGGAATAATAGTAAAATTATCGTGTAAATTCAAGGTAATTTCCCAACGAATTTTTATCACCAGTTATACCCATCCACGATCTTTACACGCCTGAGCGACACGGCTTACGGAAATCACATAGGCGGCGTCACGCATATACAATTTCCGTTTACGAGCTAACTCACTTACCGCCAGATAAGCCGAAGTCATTTTTACGTCCAGTTTTCCAAGCACCTCATCTTTTTCCCAGTAATAATTCATATTGCTCTGGACTTGTTCAAAATAACTGCAGGTCACTCCACCGGCATTAGCTAAAAAGTCGGGCAATAAAAAGATCCCTCGTTCTTGAATGACTTTATCAGCTTCAGGAGTAGTGGGTCCATTCGCGCCTTCGGCAATTAATTTGACCCGCTTACTAATTTTATTTACATTTTCTGCTGTAATCTGATTTTCAATAGCAGCCGGAATAAGAATATCCACATCCTGTTCAATCCATACCTCACCAGGTAAAACTTCGTAGCCCAGATTTTTGGCTTTGGTTTTATTAATACCTCCAAACCGATCGGTAATCTTCAAGAGTTCTTCGAGATTGATTCCACTCTTTTTCACAAAACAATAAGAAGTCTGGTCTTCTTGATCCCAGCTGGAAACGCAGATAACTTTTCCACCCAGTTTTTGATATAACTCAATCGCATATTGCGCCACATTTCCAAAACCCTGCACGCTGGCGATAGTATTTTCCGGTTTAATTCCTAATTCCTTCAAGGCTTCCCGCACCGTGAAAATGACTCCATAACCAGTCGCTTCCGTTCGTCCCAACGAACCGCCCATTCCCACTGGTTTACCGGTAATAAATCCTGGATATTTCCCTTTATGAAGAGTCTCAAATTCATCCAGCATCCATAACATATGCTGAGCATTCGTCATGACATCTGGGGCCGGAACATCAAGAACCGGACCAACATCTTTCGAAATCTGGCGAACCCAACCGCGACAAATTTGTTCCTGCTCCCGCATACTTAAATTATGAGGGTCACATACCACTCCACCTTTACTTCCTCCTAAAGGAATATCGACCACGGCGCATTTCCAGGTCATCCACATCGCCAGTGCGCGCACCGTATCAATGGTCTCCTGCGGGTGAAATCGAATTCCACCTTTTCCCGGTCCCCGGGCATCATTATGCTGAACACGGAATCCTCTGAATACACGGAAACTCCCATCATCCATACGAATAGGGATATTAAAATGATATTCACGCATCGGATTTCGCAGCAGATCGCGGGTGGCCTGATCCAGTTCGAGAATATCTGCTACTTTGTCAAATTGGGCTTGTGCCATCGCAAAGGGATTAAATGATTTTTGTGCCATGAAACGTTTCCTTTCCAGAAATCTTTATTTTATATTTTTTTTAATTTGAATAAATCACTGAAAATAGGTTCTTTTTTATTATAAAGTCGATTCAGAATGAAACTCAATAAGAACAGACAATTATCCAGACCTTATTAAAGGGAAAAAGTCTATCACACTCTTTGTTCAGTGCGATAAACGCAATTTATTGAATGGGAATTTTTAAAAAAAGTGAAATAAAAAAAAGCACCTACTTTCCCTGTAAACCAATAGAGATTTTGGATGACGATCTGGTATTAAGTTGCTAATCGATTTTTCAAATCAGGTCGTGAATTTTTATCGTTTACTGGTCTTTAGACTGTGTGATTTTCTGTTGACCAATTTTTTCAGATCAAAAAACAATTTTCGACATTTGACCCTTAGTGTTTCTAAATCATCATTATTTTCAATCAGAAAATCAGCCCACTGTATTTTATCTTCAATCGGAATCTGTTTATTGATGCGACTCATGATTTCGGCTTCTGAGAGATTATCTCGCTTTTTAATTCGCTCCAGCCGGCAACTCATTTTAGACGAAACAACCACCACCGCATCAAACATATGTTCCAGATTGAGTTCATAAATTAACGCCGCATCAACCAGAATAATTTCATATTTCTGAGATTCTCGCGCTTCTTCTATTTCATTGATGATATGTTCAACCATCCGAGGATGAACTATCCGGTTTAATCGATCTGTTTTTGCTTCATCGGAAAAAGCAATTTTCGCTAGCATTTTGCGATTTAATTTCCCATCCCGATAAAAAATCCGGCTGCCAAAATACTTTCGTAATTCTTCTTTAATTTCTTCATTGGATTCGGTTTCTCTTTTCGCTACCAGATCAGCCTGAATAACTTTGGCTCCCATTTCTTCTAAAAATTTACAAACTGTCGTCTGACCACAACCTATTCCACCTGTCACCGCTACCACAATACAATTTGGATAAAGCATAAAATTGATTCTCCTTATCTCACAATAACAAATTTTCCCATTTTGGTCTGATCCTGATACCTGGCAACATAGAGATATACCCCATTCGCTACCTGGCTACCCGATTCATTTTGTAAATCCCATTGAATACCACCGCTTGTATTTTCATTCTCCATATTAACTACCAAATGTCCGTTCACATCATAAATATGAATTTGGCAATACGGAGGTAAATTCCCAAAGGTAATTTTCATTTCTTTCGCATCTGGAGTCAATGGATTGGGAAAGACAATCAGATTGTCCAGATTGTCCACTGTTTTTATAATCAGAAAACGATGATTCCAATCTGCTGCCAGAGACTTTCCCCAGATATCTTTCAGGTTTTTGATGGTCAAATAATAATTTTCACCCAGACTCCCCATTCGATTCTTACCCGTAAGCTTTACCCGCACTATGCTGGCATCCGCAGCATCCAGATGTACGTCTATGACATGATCATCTGGTTCAATGAAGTAGTTGTCTGGATTTTCAGCGGTGACCGGATCCATGGGATGATTAAATATGACGATCAATTCACTTTTCGATATCATCTCGACTTTCTGAACATATGGAAATTCCAATTCACCTGCCATGTCAAACGGTATAACTAAGCTATCTCTTAAAAATGAAATTCCGTAAGTATTCACTAAATCCTTTACTATTAACAAATGCGGACCGGATGGTATCGGATTCTGGAATCCTAAAATGAGTTGATGAGAACCTTTTCCCCGCACGGCATTCAATGCCATAAGGGACTCGGGTAGAAGATAAAATTTCTCGGCATTAAAAGATGCTAATCCCAGAGGTTTGCTGAATTCTAATAATAGCTGAGAGGAGTTAATGACGTCGATTCGTTGAAACGCGGGGGGTGATTCGGCCTTGAGCCGGATCGAATTACTTTTTACGCTCAATGGCTGCGCAAAAGAGCTGTCAACTGTTTGCACCCAATAATCATACTCATGATTATTGATAACACTTGCATCTGAAAAAAAATTCTCATAGCAAGTGAATACCTGGGATGAATGTTCACCAAGATCGCAGCGGGTTAATTGGTAACCATCAGCACCATCTACCGCTCTCCATTCCAACTCTACGAAGTTGCTATCTACCTGGTTCGCTTTGAAAAAAGTAACAGGCCTTGGACGAGTGTGTGAAGTCTGTAATTGCCAGATAGTTAAAACCGAATCTCCGGGTAACAGGATCTGCTGGTCATTGACCAGCGGGACCGCATTGCAATTCACGTTTGTCGTATACCAATCCACATTAAAGTCACCATTTTCAAATCGGATGTAATATGCCCGCGGGAAGGGAGTGAAAAAAATTTCATCCTTGCCATCAGAATCATAATCATGCACTGATAAACCGCTGAGAGCGTTCTTTTTATCTACCAGAGGATAAAAGTATTGGCGCCACATGGAATTTAAAGATCCGGAGTTGCTCAATTCTAAAATATTCAGAATCCAATATTGTTTTATAATTGATGATTCCCCCGGGGTTGAAACAAGCTGCTGGGTGGCAATGACTATTTCCAGCTTCCCATCTCCATTCACATCCCCAATGCCAAAACGATAAGTGGCATCTATACCGTCCAATCTCAGGCTCGCAATAGGTACATACTCATTTTGTTGGGAAGATTCATACACAATTAAATCACCATCGTAATCGCCGAGTATTATTTCGGGCTTACCATTAAGATTCATATCAGCAATTTCGACGTGAGGGACTCCATACTGATTATCCCCGGAGGTAGGATTCATTAAGGTCTGGATATGAGAAACTGAAAAAATGGCGGTATCCACTAATCGATAAATATGCCACTTATTCTGGTGCAGAGCGATTACATCGCTCTGACCATCATTGTCTAAGTCATATAGGCGAGCACCCCAAAAATCCGTCTGCGGCGAGATGATTGGTTGGCCGGTGAAATCAGGTAAGTGAGTCCCTGAAAACAGAAAAGAACTGGAGCCGTATCCAGCCAGCAGATCAACCAATCCATCCCGATTCACATCATAAAGATCCCGACCAAATCCCGAAACTTCAGACACATAAGCAGTGATTTGTTGATTGGAAAAATTCACACAGCTCAATCGACTTTCTAATTGGTTCGGCCAGTGGACATTCCCAAAAATATCAAGAATACCATCATTATTGCAATCGACACTCCGGGAAAGGAAAAATCCGGAGCCGGGAATTTCTGTCAGAAATTGCCAATCACTACCAAACGTGAGAAAGGATCGAAGGTCAATTCGATAGAAATGACCCTGATTATCCCAGGTGCTTGTTAAACCAGCATTATTTTCCAGTTCAATATAAAACTCTAACTCGTTCGTACTCTCCTGCTGAGTTAAAATAAAATTGTGTGACTTCTGACTGGAGGGGGAAGAAAATGATAAATTAAAAGCGTTTCCGCCTGATTCCCGGCAATGAAGATAGGCAAGCGTTGGGTCATCCGTATCCAGCTCGATGAAAAATCCTGAATAATCTTCTATGATCATCGGCTTGATGTCGACAGCCAACAAACGGGGAGAAGTGCGATCAAGCTCAACCACCACTCTGTTCACCTGTCTGCTTAAATCCCAATTCAGCAATGTCAGCTCAATAGTATAAAGCGTATCAGGAAAGGAAGCTGTATTCCAGACTGCTAGTGTATCATGCATAATCTGATGATTGCTCTGGAAAATAGGGGTCCAACTTATGGGGTTATTTCCCATCCCGATATTAATCTGGTATTCTTTAAATTGTGATCCGGTAGCTGAGCCTTTGATGGCGACTTGTGCCTGACATACCCCCCGGCCTGTCTCGGGGTATTCGATTTGTGCCAGGCTGTTTACTGGAACGGTCAAAGCAACATAGGCATTTGCCAGACCGTTTCCATAATAAATATCCCATCCGGGAGCACCCATGTCGGTGCAACCGGCTAAAAGCTGAGATTTAATCTGAAGGGCGGAGGCGGATTCCTGTTCAGACCACAGCAAGGCTAAAATTCCGCTTACGATGGGGGCAGAAAAAGAAGTTCCGCTAAATTCTCCGTATTCCATAAAGGTGGACAAAGAAAGGATGTTTAGGCCGGGTGCCACGAGATCAATTTTCGATCCATAATTCGAGAAAGAAGCCAGACGCCCCGTTGAATCGGTAGCTCCGACGGCAATGGTCTGATCATAGGCCGCTGGATAGTGTAACACCTGGTTTCCCGAATTTCCCGCTGAGGCGACAAACAACACGCCTTTATTTGCCCCATACGCAAC
>CAYMXZ010000048.1:0-18865 GCA_964394475.1 uncultured Caldithrix sp.
AAAATGAAAGTGGTTTTTCCTGATTCAAATGATTATCAAAAGCAAATTCAGCAGGAGTTATTTGCATTAACCACAACTATTGAAGATTTAATTAGTACTCTCGATTATTTACTTTCTGCAGAATGGGATAATTGGGTGTATTGGTTTGAACTTCCTGGTAAGCAGGATTCAGACGATACCCGCTTATATGCGGTGCCCTTACAGATTGCCGATATCCTGAGTGAAAAACTCTATAAAAAATTAAAGACTGGAATTTTTACCTCGGCTACCCTGACCATCAGCAAAGATTTCGGCTATTTCCTGGACAGGGTTGGATTAAATACCGTGGACAAGAACCGGTTGCAGCTTCTACTACTAGATTCTCCATTTAATTTTAAAGAACAGGCATTACTGGTGATTCCTACCTTTCTACCCGATCCGCGTTCACCTGAATATCCCGAAGCAGTTAAAAGTTTTTTAGAAACCTTAATGAGAGAACAACGCCGCAGTACCCTGGTTTTATTCACTTCCCATGCCTTACTGAAAGATATGTATGAATCGTTACATCTAACTTTTGAGGCCGAGAAAGTGAACTTGTTAGCGCAGGGAATTACCGGCAGCCGCCATGCCCTGATCAATGAATTTAAAGAAAACCCCCATTCTTTTCTCTTTGGTACTGACAGCTTCTGGGAGGGAATTGATGTTCCGGGAAAGGCGCTGGAGATTTTGTTGATTACCAAATTACCTTTTGATGTTCCGACTGAGCCGGTAATTCAAGCCAAAGCGGAATTGATTCAGCGCATGGGGGGTAATCCCTTTATGGATTTTACCATTCCCGAAGCGGTGATCAGATTGCGGCAGGGTTTTGGGAGATTAATTCGTTCTACCACTGATTATGGTGCCGTAATTATTTTAGATAATCGAGTTATTAAGAAAATGTACGGTCAAATTTTTCTGGAATCCTTACCAGCCAGAAGCCAGATTTATGACCAACCTGATCAACTATGGGAAGAACTATTAAATTGGTTTCAGAAAGTGAGCAAAGTGTCATGAGTGTATATACCGGACTGGATATTTTAAATGAACAAAACTTTAAGATCTTACAGGGCAAGAAAATTGCGGTGGTGTGTAATCAAGCGACTATCGATCACCAATTACTTCACATTCTGGATTTACTACTCCCATATCATCAAGAAAAATTCCTGGAAATTAAAGCGGTGTTTGGTCCTCAGCATGGTCTGTGGGGACACACCCAGGATAATATGATTGAGTGGGAGGGGTACCTGGATGAACAGACTGGTCTTCGAATCTTTTCACTCTATGGTCGGGAACGCAAACCTACCTCGCATATGCTGCAGGATGTAGACACTTTTCTGATTGATTTACCGGATATTGGTTCACGTTATTATACCTTTATCTGGACCATGGCTTTATGTATGGAAGCCGCTCTGGAAAATAAAATTGGGGTGATTGTATTAGATCGACCTAATCCCATTACTGGAACCCGGGTAGAAGGAACGGTACTGGATAGTGCATATCGAAGCTTTGTGGGATTGTATCCACTGCCTCAGCGCCATGGAATGACCCTGGGAGAAATCGCCTGGTATCTACAGGATCGATTTTTCCCACAGCTGAAATTAAAAGTTATCCGAATGAAAAGGTGGAAACGATCGTATTACTTTCCACAAACCCAATTGCCCTGGGTAATGCCTTCACCGAATATGCCCTCCTGGGAAACGGCTCTGGTTTATCCCGGCATGTGTTTGTTGGAGGGTACCAATTTGTCGGAAGGTCGAGGGACTACCAGACCGTTTGAGATCTTCGGCGCCCCCTGGATTGATGGACGGCGCCTCTGCCAGGAATTAAATGTCAGGAATTTACCGGGGGTGTATTTTCGGGCGATACAGTTTTTACCTACCTTCCAAAAATTCAAAGATGAGCTCTGTCAGGGTGCATTTATCCATGTGACAAATAGATTGAGTTACCAGTCTGTGTTAAGTACGGTACATCTTCTGCAGTGTATCATCCGCTTATATCCCAATCATTTCAGCTGGAAAAATCCTCCGTATGAATATGAATATGAAAAAATGCCTTTTGATATTTTAGCCGGGAACAGCTGGCTGCGGAAGATGATTGAAGAGCAAACACCACTGGAAATAATCCAGCAGAAAATGGAGGAAGAACTCCAGACCTTTCTTCCTCTTCGACAGAAATACCTTTTATACTGATGGGATTAAATGAGATTGGTCATCTCATCGCTAATTTGCGGCAATTGTTCTCGGAAATCATTTTTACTAATCTTGCTAAGAATAATTTTTTCAACTCTGTTATGACGATTCCAGTGGTTATTGCGAAATAGATTTTCCTGCTATTTCACCAGTTTTAAGAAATCCTTATTGTGATGGATGGCGCTCAAATCGGGATCGGCAGCGGCTTGGGTTTTGAGCTTTGGATTTAAAGTGATGGCTTTCTGCAAGACTTCCAGGGATTTTTCAGTTTGTCCCACTGCCAGGCAGATGACGGCCAGATCATATAAAACTTCGGCATTATTTGGGGCTAAGATGGCCGCTCTTTCAATGGCTGGAAGCGCTTGTTGATACTCTTTGTGAGTAAATAGTGTCCACCCTTCGTTCCAGGTATAATTAACCTGAGCAATCTGTAAGAGTCGCCCCAGTTCTTGAAAGGGCTCAGGATGGTCATCTACTCGTATATCAATAGCCAGATCAGTATATCCCCCATATCCAGCGCCTTCTTTTACAATTATTAAGGCCGCCGATTGTTTACCCCGGGAATCTCCGCCTTCTTTATCACCAGCTAATAAGGCCGCATATAATCTTTCGGCCAGAGTCCCGGTGGTTTCCAGAAAAGTCTTCTCCATAGAAGTAACCACAGATTCACCGGTCAGAATATTTCCCTGAATGGCGTAGTTTAGTCCATTCCGGCCGCCAGCCCAGCTTATACACTCACTTCCGGTATAGGTAGCCGATTTTCCGCTGGCCGATACTATTCCCAGCTGTCTTTTTTCCGGATTATCATCAGTCCGAAGCAATAAATTAATAGCTTCTTCTGGATCTAAGCCCAATCTCAATAATTCCAAGCCGCGCCAGCCGAATGAGGTATTCGCAAATGATTGAGTTGCTACCGCACCGACATTTGCCTCAGCCCAGGGAACTACCGAACCAACCGCAAAAAATCGTGAAGCAACCGCGACTCCCAGTTCATTGGTCACTGGATCACGCCCGACAATTGAGAAAGTAGAAATATTTGGAGACGCTAAGCAAGAAGTGTCCTGTCCTTTCACTGAAAAGTTTTCAAACCACACAGGCCCAATGAAAATGCAGAAGATAAGAAAAGTTTTTGATAATTGAATCATAGGTTTCTCCTCAAATGATGTGTAAAAATATAGGTGATTTCAACTGGCATTCAAATATTTATTCTTAAAGCCCACCAAGTGGAGATAAAAATTTTGATCCACTTACAAAATCCGCTTGATTTTATATAACGGCTGGCTTATGTTTTTGCCTATTTTTTAAGGTTCAATTTAAATAACGAAATGATCGTTTAAGGAGTTGTGTGATGAAAGAAGTTGTCAATCACATATTATCGTTAATAGATAAACGTGATAACTTTTTGCTCACCACCCATATGAATGCGGATGGTGATGCGTTTGCTTCCATTTTGTCCATGGCTTATCTTCTGGAAGAACGTAATAAAAAATACCAGTTGATTATTCACGATTCACAGATTGATGAAAAGTATCACTTTTTGTGGGGTATAAATAAGATTCGTTCTTATTCTGAAGAAATGACAGAAATATTTCAGACGGCGATTGTTTTAGATGTGCCAAGTATCAAGCGAATTGGGGATCCCGGCCGGCTTTTACCATCGCGAGAAAATTGTGTGCAGATCGATCACCATCCCCGGGAAGAAGATTTCGCCATTCTCACTTATGTTGATGTAGAAGCCAGTTCAACCTGCCAATTGATGTACGATATCATCGAAGCCAGTGGAATAGAGTTGACTCCCGAATTGTCAGAATTGATTTTTGCAGGAATTATGTATGATACCGGCCGCTTCTCGTTCTCCAATACCCGCCAGCGTGATTTTGAAATTGCCGCAAAATTAGTGGAGCAGGGAGTTAAACCTGATCGGGTTTCGGGGTTTTTATTCTTCAATAATTCTTATCAGTCTATGAAAACTCTGGGGTATGCTTTGTCGAACATGAAAGTGCTACTGGGAGGTAAATTGAGTATCATTTTTATACCTCTGGAAGTGATGCAAATTAATAATCATGCTGAAATTGAAGAATTGGCTAATTATAGCGTGGCTATGCAAGGAATAGAAGTTGGAATTTTCATCCGGGAAGTGCAAAGCCATTATTATAAAATTAGTTTTCGCTCCAAAGGGAAAGTAAATGTCAATCAGGTAGCCAAAACTCTGGGAGGTGGTGGACATTTTCACGCCGCTGGTGCCCGATATAGCGGAAACTATGAGGAGTTGGAGACAAAAATCACCAACGAAATTGCCAAATTCATCTAATTTCATCACCATACAATTCTATTTTGTTTTTTCAACTATTTGTTTTTATTTTTATTATGTCAATTACTTTCGTTTCGATTATTTTAATTATGGATATATTTTATCAATTATTGAGTAAAAGAATCGATTTTTAGGAAGTGGATATCAGGAAGTAAATTGAGATAGTAATGAAGGAAATTGAGAAGTGAATGATTCTTCGGATCGAATTGTACCGGTTTTAGCGGCCATCATTTTAAATCATGATGGAAGCGTACTTTTAGCCCAGCGTCGGGCTGATAAAACCAATCCGCTGAAATGGGAATTTCCGGGTGGGAAACTTAAGACCAGAGAATCCCCGGAGTTTTGTTTGGCCCGCGAAATCGAAGAGGAGCTTGGCTTGAAAATTGTCGTACGTCAGCTTTTTTCGGCCGTTAATTATTCGTATCCCCATGAAAACATCCTGTTATTAGCTTATTTCGCCGAATTAATTTCTGGCTCTCTTCGCCTTTCTGATCATAAAGAAGTACGCTGGGTACCCCTTGAAAAGCTGGTATCGTATGAATTATCTCCGGCTGATATCCCGATCGTAGAAAGATTAGTCGAAAATTTTAAGGGCAGTTTTCCTACTGCCTTTTCACGATGAATTACCCTGAATTACAATTTTCCCCTGCAATTACCGGCAAATTGATTGTTGGAGTTTTAGAATTTTCTGGTTTGAAGTGCCAGCCAGGGAATGAAGAATTGTGGTTTGAAATTGAAAAATTGCAGAAAAAATATACACACCTGTATTCCCATCCATTTGCTGCTTTATCTCTTCTACGGCCAGCCAGAGATCTATACCGGGCAGTGGGTATGGAACCTACCCGTATCCGTCCCTCTTCGGAAGCTCTATTTCGCCGGGTAATTAAAGGTAAACCGCTCTATCAAATTAATTCGATTGTGGATGCCTGCAATTATCTATCTCTTTCTTTTTTATTGCCGATCGGATTATATGACCTCCGGAAAATAGAAGGAAATATCCACTTTCGATTCGGGGAGAATGGGGAGGAATATGAAGGAATTGGTAAAGAATCTGTACATGTGGGCGGGCGTTTATGTCTGGCTGATAATAGGGGAGCTTTCGGTAATCCCAGTGCCGACAGTCTTCGCACCGCCATCGACCTTCACAGTGAGCAGGTACTGATGGTCATTTTTGCTCCGTTTAA
This sequence comes from uncultured Caldithrix sp., assembly GCA_964394475.1. GTDB lineage: Bacteria > Calditrichota > Calditrichia > RBG-13-44-9 > RBG-13-44-9 > RQOF01. The sequence continues at coordinate 5,703 of CAYMXZ010000048.1, forward strand.
ATATGCAGAAGCACAATTGCAGCAGCATGTAAAATTATCTGGCGATGTCATTCTGCGTTATCATCCTACTGGCAAGCTGGAAAAGATGCAAATAATGAGATAACCGGTACTGATTTTTTCTTTAGTACTGTCCGGGATTTAACTGATCTCCTGGTAAACAAGGTGATATCGATGATAGAAATAGTCTCTTCGAAGATCAAATCTCTTTATAAGGAATAAACGATGAATTTGACTGAGGTTACAGGTTGAATTCTGGAGTGTTCTGAAAAATTATTTCTTTATCAATTGAATTTCAAACAGTTTGCACCAAAATTTCCCGGTGACAAATAATCTTTTTTCAGCGGGATCATAAGCTATTCCATTCAGGACGTCAATTGAAAGAGGACAATCGGAAGGGGTGAGCAAACCTTGTAATTCGATCCAGCCGAGTACTTTTCCGCTGGTTGGTGATATGCGGGCAATACGGTCGGTCAACCAGATATTAGCAAAGATTTCACCTTCTACAAATTCTAATTCATTCAAACGGCAAACCGGCACTCCGCTATCAGTGACTTCAATTCGCTTTATTTCGCTAAAATTCACTGGATCTAAAAATCTGAGATAAGAGGTTCCATCACTCATTATTAGGTTTGACCCATCATGAGTAATTCCCCATCCTTCACCGGGGTACGTAAATTCTTCGAGTAGTTGGAGGCTATCTTTATCGTAAACAAATCCGACATGGGATTGCCAGGTGAGCTGAATGATTCGATCCTGAAAAAGGGTAATACCTTCTCCAAAATGGATATTTTCCAGGTAGATCGCCTGCAGAACCTGCCCGCTGCTCAGCTCTACCTTTCGCAGAGAGGATTGACCATACAGACCGGTGCTCTCATACAAAATGGTGTCGGCATAAATTAAGCCCTGAGTGAACGCGTGCTGTGAATGGGGAAATTCGTTGATGACCTGATAGGTATACACCGGGGTTTGAGGAGTTTCATTGGGCAGGGGGGATTTGCTATCACGCTCGCAAGAAAGACCCCATGAGCAGAGAAATACCAGAAGCAGTAAAATGAGTAATCGAATTATCTTTTCACATTTTATACAGGTAAGAATGTTTTTCATATCACCCATGACTTAGAAGAGGATGATGATCTTTTTAAAAAAAGCAACTCAGTGTAAATATCATTTTCAGGTTATGAATAGCAAGTTTATGGTTTTTACGATTATACTCATAATTCTGCGCTAATGCCAATTGAGGGAAGAATTCCGATTTCACTGCTGTTAACCACTTCATCTTTCCAGAAATCATAGGTTGGACGCTGCGGAATTTTAAAATTATAAATATTTTGAATATCGATAAAAATAATCAGCGTTATCCTGTTCCAATAAAAATATCGGTCGACTCGGACATCCAGGTGATGGGCGGATTTGAGCCGTGCGGCAAGATATTCTTCTGGCAAGTTCTGGATGAAACCTGGTTTGAGTGGATTCTCAGACGGGCGATAAACCGGTGTGTAGGGTATTCCGGTAAAAAATCGGAATTTAGTGCTGAATTCCCAATTTTTATTAAAAACATATCCTCCCGACAGGTTGAATATGAAATGTTGATCAAATTGTCCAGGATATTTGGCGCCATTTCCAGCGGTGAATTCACTTTTCCCCAGAGTAAAACTGATTTGCCCATAGCAGGGGATTAATGAAAATTTTTTCTGCAGTAAAATATCTAAACCATATGAAAGCCCTTTGGCCTTCGAAATCAAATCGAAATAGCCGAAGGACTGGAAATCGTCCTGGTTTCCACCAAATCCAGTGCCGGTATTGGTCAGGACTAAGTAGTCTGTGACTCCGGGAATGGTGCCAGTAGGAAGATCAGAGTACTGCTTTATATAAGTCTCAGCCGAGAAGCGTAAATCATTCTGAATTAAATAGTCATAACCAGTAATGAACATCTGGTTTTTTAATGCTTTCAGATTCTCGTTAATGGGATTGACGGTCCATACATATGATGGTGATTGATAATAGATACCGCCACTAAAGCGAGTGGTCATCGCTGGATTAATTTTATATTTAATAGCGAAACGTGGACTTAAATAGAGAGATTGATCGATGAAAGAATAATAATCGATTCTGCCGCCTAAACTAAAAGTAAAATTTTTGTTGGCCAGCCATTCAATTTCGAAGAAACCATTTATTTTCTGAGCGTCGGTATTGGTTCTATTAAAAGGGTTAACACCAATTTCTTTAGGAGTCACTTTATTTCCACTCCGATCATAGATAGTATCGGCAAAGGTGGTCGTATTGTCATTTTTTGCGGTTTTGAAGGAAGCGCCGGTATAAAGGCTAATCGACGGTGAGATTCCCCAGAAATGAGCAACTTTTGCAATATATTCTTGCTCATCAGCTCGACTTTGAAAAAATTCAATCTGGTTGGCGTCTAATTGATTGAATCGGTATTGATAAAGATTGGTACTCAACGTAAGATCCATATATCCATGCTTTAGCAATCGTCGATAATTAGAACCGAAAATGTATTGGTTCTGCGTATTATCCAGCAAACTTGCATTGGTAACTCGGTTTTCTTCGCTGCTTTGATCCCGTTCAACTCGATTAATTGCTGTCAAACCTAATATATAAAGTTTATCCCTTGGGGATAGATCATAATTGAGAGATAGATTAAAATCGGTGTAGATTGGAACGAAGGGCAAACCAGCTGCCTTAAAGATGAAATCTAAATAACTTTGTCTGGCAGAAAAAATAAAATTACCCGAGCGTGATACTGGTCCCTCTAAATTAAGACCGTATTGGGTGGCGGAAATCAGCAATTTTCCGCCCAAACGGTCGGTTCGTCCATTGGCCAGAGATAGCTCCAATACGGAGGACATTTTATCTCCATAACGAGCTTTGAAACCACCGGTAGAGAAGTATACATTATCTACAAAATCCAGATTTATAAAGCTTAGACTTCCGCTGTTATTGCCCTGGGTGCCAAAATGATTGATATTAGGAACTTCAATATTTTCAATGACATATAGATTTTCAGAAGGTCCGCCTCCGCGCACCAGTAAATCATTTCGACCGCCACTGGTATTGATGGTCACACCGGGTAAAGTGGACACCGTGCGCACCACATCTTCAAATCCACCCGGAAAACGACGGATTTCCTCCTGCGATAAGCCCAGAGTACTGGGTTGAGTCATCATTTCTTCTACAAAATATCCAGCCGTCACCGTTACTTCTTCGCCTTCCAGAGCAGCCGGTTGCAGTTCAATTTTCAAGAACGCCGGTTTTGCCAGAGTCACTACGATGTCGGTCTTAAACATTGTGATATATCCAATATAGGAAACTTCAATGCTATAAGTGCCTAAAGGCACATCGGTGATGATAAATTTACCTTCCAGGTCAGTTGAGGCGCCTTTCTGAGTGCCGACCAGCACTAAGTTTGCCCCAATCAGTGGCTCTTTGGTCTGCCTGTCGACAACTTGACCTGAGATGATACCGACTTCAGCGGAAAATAAAAAATCGCAAAAAAGACCAAGGCAAATCATAATCAAATGTATTTTTTTTAGTACTTCCAAAAATGTAACCTCCAATAATTGTTAGTTTTCAAATCGAATTTACTAGAGCCTTCTCAAAAATGAGCACTATTTTTAATTAAAATAGAAGAAATCATTATGACAAACGTTCAATTTGATAAATTTTTTTCTCGACGCATTTCATTTTTTTTATAATTTTTGCGAATAATATAACGATGATAAGAAAGCAGAAAGAACTGATTTTTGTTTAAATAGAAATACTGGAAATATTGAGATTTACATATTAGATTATCAGTCATAAAAACAAATGGATTTAAGTAGAACCAAGATATGGATTCATACCGATGGTAGAGCAGAAATTGGCAGACGAAATACTAACTGATTCAGAAATTGATTTTACATCGTTTTATGAATCCATTTTGACCTCTTTGGACGATCAGAAAGTGCCGGCCTTAGAGGAGAAATTGTTGCTGATGACCGAAAAAGAGGGAGGAGGTCCATTAGACATTACCGGTTATGCTCGGATTATGATATCATCCTGGATAGAATTTCTGAATAATCTGTTTCTTAATTTTTCGGCTGATAATCTTTTGACTAACCTGAATAATCATTTATCATTTATCAAAAGATTAGACGTCCAAAATCACTCGTTCCACTTCGATTATTTCAAAAAGATATGTATAAAACTTTTTCAATATATATTGAAACAAAAAGTGGTTTTCAATACCCAGTTTGAGATTGAAGATGAATATAAAACCTTTGAACTAGATCTTTTTTTACTTCACCGGAAAACGAAATTGGAGAATTTAGTTTTTTATATTCTCTCCCATGATTTTAACGAGATTAATCAGACCACTGAGAAACATATCAGAGCGGCCTTGCAAGCCCTATATAAAAATGATCAGGCTGAGTTTAATCTGCATTTCAATGAATTGCGAGCTATTCAGGAGACCATTCTGACGATTTTGCAGCTGGATCGGAAAGAGCAAAAATCACCCCTGGTGCGTAAACTGCAAAAGGAATTCAACCTCATCAACCAGTTGTGTTTTATTCTTCAGAAAATCAGTGAAACTAATTTTTTCCCCATTTTAAAAGAGCATAAATTGGAATTTCGCAGTTCTTATGATTATCCCTTCCTGGATGTATTAAAAAATTTGAGCCGATGGTATTTGAAATCTGATGTGACGTATTTGAAAAATGCGCTGGAAATTTTTGACTTTATTCGATCAAAAAAACCCTATCGCAAAGAGGATACGGATTTCTTTTCTCGTATCGAAGATATTTTAGCTATTACGGATGATTACCGTTTTTTGTCCAAAAGCGAGGTGGAGAATTTTCTGGAACCATTCATGGAGTACCTCAGCAATCCAGGAATATCCTGGTCAATGAAAACTGCCATATTAGAATTTTTGAATAATTTAAATCAACAAAGAAATTTGTTCAAAAATAGCGTACAGCAGACCATCAATTTTTTCCTTCAATTTTTTGATAATCAGAGTATCACTCTCATTTATCGCCGGCAAATTTTTATTAACATGGCTATTATCTTACAAGCCTGGATAAAAGCAGACTTAATTCCGGCCGAGCAATCCAAAAATCTTATTAACGAACTGGTGCGAATCGATAAAAACCTTAAAAAGCAACCTCTCAAAAAAATGAGTAGTTTTGTTAAAATATCCTATCAACTGGAACCCGAATTACTGCTTCCAGAATTTGAAAAGGGATTAGGTACGCATCTTCTTTTTGCCCTGGAAGATTTTGGAGAATGGGAAGAAGGTAAACAGTACCGCTCAATTCTGCAAAAATCAAACTGGAACAGGAATCCTCGTTACTTAGTAGCTGAAAATTTATATAAAATTGCGGCAGAAATTTCTGAAAATGAAACACCACCTGAAAACAATTCAGAAGGGATGAAAATTAAATCAGCATTGATCAGAGGATTTTATAAGAGGATTTTGGATGACTACTTTAAATTCCTGCCGGAATTGTTGCAAATAATTTATGGCGCTTTACTTGTCCATATCGCTTACCTGGCAGAACAGAAAGAAAAAATATTGAGTGAGGATTGTAACTGGTTATTAGAGAAACTCAAAGAATGGCAAAAAATTCCTTCCAGAAAATTTGCGTTCCCTTTAATACAATATTCATCCTCACAAGTGTTTACTGAACCCTATGAAAAAGAGTTATCTTCAACGATAAGCATATTGCATTTATATGCGCCACTAATTTCGCCTGTAACTGTATAATTTTAAATAATACTACATCTGGTTTTGTCGTGTTGAGTTATTGAAAAAAAAGAGGATCATGTGAGTAATTATTCGATAAGCCCGAACGGAGAGAAATTTCCTTTACCCATGCCTGAAGATTTTCAGAAAGAGTTTCAACGTGTGAAAAAATTGGTTGATAAGGAAAAAGAATCTGGAAAAGAAATTGTGGTGGTGATGGGAGTCGGTTTTGTGGGAGCCGTGATGGCAGCTATCGTGGCTGATACGGTTGATAAAAAAACGAAAAAGCCCTCAAAGTTTGTGATTGGTATGCAGCGTCCCAGTGCGCGCAGTTATTGGAAAATTCCAATGCTGAACAAGGGAATTTCTCCAGTGAAGGCCGAAGATCCAGAAGTGGAGCCGATGATTAAACGCTGCGTCCTTGATAAAAAAACCTTAATTGCTACGTATATCTATGAAGTGTTATCACTGGCAGATGTGGTGGTAGTGGATGTGCAATGTGATTACTTGAAAAATTCTCTGGGAGATGTCCGCACTGGAGAGGTGGATATGGTGGCACTGGAAAAATCCTTCGAAATCATTGCAGAACATATTCAACCTCATGCCCTGGTGCTTATTGAAACGACGGTAGCGCCGGGGACCACTGAACAGGTCGCTTATCCAATCATGTATAAAATTTTCCGCAAGCGAGGAATTCACACTGATCCTCTATTGGCTCATAGTTATGAGCGAGTAATGCCTGGACGGAATTATGTGGCCAGTATTCGAGATTTTTGGCGGGTATGCAGTGGGATTAATGAGGAAGCGAAAAAACGTGTCGTAAAATTTCTGAATGAAGTTTTAAATACCGAAAAATATCCACTCACTGTGCTCGATCGTCCCATTGAAAGCGAAACTGCTAAAATTGTGGAAAACAGTTATCGGGCGACCATCCTGGCCTTTATGGATGAATGGAGTCTGTTTGCAGAGCGGAACGGAGTCGATATTATCAAAGTGATTAATGCCATTAAGGTTCGACCTACTCATAGTAATATTATGTTTCCCGGACCGGGAATTGGAGGTTACTGTTTGCCGAAAGATGGGGGGCTGGGAATGTGGGCCTATAAGCATATACTGGGCTTTGAAGATGATATTTTCAAAATCACTCCTCTGGCGATTGATATCAATGATACGCGTGGTACGCATGCCGCTCAACTGGTACGTGACGCTCTGCGATTGATGCATTATCCAATTGCAGCGGCTGAAGTATTAATTTTAGGCGCTTCCTACCGGGAAGATGTCGGCGATACCCGGTACAGTGGATCGGAAATTTTGGTTCGAAAATTGTCCGAAATGGGAGCAGAAATCAGGGTTCATGATCCGTATGTCGATCATTGGTGGGAATTGGAAGAACAGGATAGTTATCCGAGCAAAACCCATAGTCGTAAAAACTTTTTCCGCAATCAGGAAAAGCTAAAGGAAATCCGCATTCAGAAAGATCTGCATAAAGCACTCGCAGGTGCTGATGCTGTGGTTTTTACTGTACGACATGAGCCCTATCTGAAATTGGAACCCGATGAGGTCGTGAAATCCATCGGTAAGCCCGCTGCCGTTATTGACGCATTTGGAATGTTAACGGATCAAAAAATTCGACGTTACCTGGAATTAGGTTGTGCGGTAAAGGGAATGGGCAGAGGGCATATTTCCCGTTTACGAGATCAAATGAGAAAGTGACCCTTTTCCACCTTCTCATTTCGTAAGCGAATTTTTTTGCTTATAAGTCGGTTGCAGCGCAACGGATAATATTTTTTGCCATATTTCTGAAAACCAAAAAGTGCAAAGGTAAAACAGCATACCAATAAATGAATCCCACCCAGTTCGACGGCCGAAAAGTGGCGGTTTGAAGAAACAGGGATTTTTGAGGGGAGAGGGATTGAACTTTAAATTCTAGCCAGGCCTGACCAGGCAGTTTCATTTCTGCTTTTAATCGTAACAAAATTCCTGCCTGGAAGGCTTCAACTCTCCAGAAATCAATAGCATCACCAACTCTGATTTCGGTGGGATGTCGCCGCCCACGCCTCAGTCCTACACCACCGATCATCCGGTCTAAAATTCCCCTCCATTTCCAGAGCCAATTGCCATAATACCATCCTGTTGATCCACCGATCTTTTGGATAATTTGGAAAACCTTTTCAGCAGAAATCTCAGATTCAATTTTCCTCTGGTCTTGAAAGGTCTTTCGATAAACAGGTGTAGTGGAATCACTCTCTATTTTTTCAGCTTCAGTCCAGCGGGAAGTAATAAGACCCTGCTTGTCTTCTTCCAGGGCATTGCGTACGGCTTCTTTGAAGGAAAGTAATGGTATTTTTATCCATTGGCGGATTCTTTGATCGCTGGTTATTGAATCATTGCGGAGACCTTCTACCAGCGGATAAGCGATACTCATCGGAACCGAAGTAACAATGTTCAACCAGTAACCAGAAAGTCTGGGAGTCAATACGGGTACAGGTATCATGAGAATTCGTCTCCCCATCAGTTCGGCAACGATTTTCATCATATTTTTATAGCTCAGGATTTCGCCACCGCCAATTTCTAAAATTTGATTGACGGTTCGGGGTTCCTCCAGGCACGCCACAAGGTAGTCCAAAACGTTTGTAATCGCAATAGGCTCACATAACGATCGAACCCAGCGAGGAGTAATCATGATTGGTAGTTTTCGGACCAGATCGCGAATTATTTCAAAGGAAGCACTTCCCGAGCCTATGATAATGGAAGCTCTCAGTTCCGTCACTTCTACTCCGGTCTTTCGCAGAAGTTGACCCACTTCCTGTCGACTTTTAAGATGAGCGGATAATTTCGGTGTGGGTTTTGCCAGACCTCCCAGATAGATGATCCGTTTAATGCCAGCTGCCTGAGCTGCCTCAGCACAATTTATAGCGGCGAGGGAATCCAATTCTTCGAAATTTTTTGCACCTTGCATGGAATGAACCAGATAGTATAGAACATCTATACCCTGTAAAGCAGTCAGTAAAGAATCTTTATTGAATACATCCCCATAAACCACCTCCGTAGCAGGCCAATTTCTCGAGATCAACTTTTCAGGATGTCGAGCGATGCAACGCACCGAATAGCCTCGCTCTATGAGTTTAGGAACCAATCTTCCTCCCACATACCCTGATGCTCCTAAGACCGCAATTTTTAATTTTTTTGTTACCATTTAAAGATACTCTCTCAAAAATTTTCCAATGATTATGTTTGCAATTCCTGAAAGGATGATTTTCTTTCTGAAGAGAGGGCGTGGTAATACTTTGCCAATCGAGACGGTTATTGTATATAATCTCAAAGCCTCAGGTTAGATGATAATCGCATTCGATATTAACAAGAAAGTTTTCTGGTTTTAATTCCTTTCAGGTTTATTATTTCATAAAAATTTTAAAATATTTTCTATAAACCTAGCTCCTGAATTAGTCGGGAAGCTCCACTGAATTTTTCAGTAATAAAGAGAACATATTTTATATCCACGTTAATACTACGTTGATATTCTGGAATGAGAAGATAATCACCAACAATACTTTCATAAGTACCATCAAAGACCAGACCTACTAATTGGCCTGTGCTGTTTAAAACCGGAGAACCAGAATTGCCACCCGTCACATTGACGGTGGTAAGAAAACAGGCCGGAACCGCCTGCAATCTATTGTCATAATAATTTCCCCAGTCTTCTTGCTGATATATCTCCTTTAATCGTTCAGGGACATTAAATGGAAATTGACCCTGGTCTTTCTCAATCACTCCCTTTAAAGTAGTCTGAGGAAGAAAAAATACACCGTCTCGTGGGAAATAGCCTTCCACTTTTCCAAAAGAAACCCTTATGGTGGAATTCGCATCGGGAGATAGGGGATTTTTACTCATCTCGGCTAAAGCAGTAAAGTATTTGCTTTTGATATCGCGGTCCTTTTGAGCTAAAATTTTCTCGTTTTCTCGATAAATTTTTAATTCGTTTTCAATCTCTGCTGCCAGTTTTATCAGTGGATCATTGGTTTGTAATAGTTGTGAAAGATTACCTTCAAAATATTGTAATCGTCGGGCAGTCTCATGAAGTTGAGTGTGAGAATAAAAACTATCCACTAATGCCTGAAGATTTGAGGTGGAATTCAACAATGATCTAAATACGGCAGGAAGCTGATCAGTCGGCTTCTGCTGGAGGTTCTGCAGAAGATATAAGAAATAGGAGCGATCCACCTTCACATCGAAACCCTTTTCAGCCAGTTTTATGCGGTTGTAAAGAGAGGGATATTCTCGTTCTTGAAATTCCGGTTCACGCTCTTGATCATTTTTTTGTTTTTCTTCCAAAATTCGATACAGTAAATGCGCTTGATAGAGTAGAGCTGGACCAATTGTCGGATGCACCCAATCCGTTAAATGGTTCATTTTGATTTGGTTTTGTTTTTTTTCCAGTGTAAGTGATTGAATGTCTTTTAACACATTCCCATATATTTTCTGTCGCTGGACATTACTGTCAATCCAATTTTGAAAATCCTGTTCGAGATGAGCTTTGCGCTGTTCAATTTCCATTTTATGAAATCCACTTAGCTTTCCTTGAAAATTTTTTACGGTATTATGAAGCGATCTCAGTCTGGCAGAATATTTTATTTCGATTTCACGATCTTGCGTACTGGCATTTTCATAAAAATCGATGGTTTTAGTGTATGTAAGTGTTCGCTCTTCCAATTGTTCTTTCGCCCAGAGGAATTCGTTCAGGGTATAATAGCGGAAAGTCCTTCCGGGGAATCCAATAACTATCATTGGATCGCCCGGTTGAATCCCGTCCGGCGATATTTTCAGATAATGAGCTGGCTGAAAGGGAACATTTTCAGGCGTGTATTCTTTTCCAAGGTTATCTGGAGAAACATAGGCTCGCAAAAATGTAAAATCAGCGGTGTGTCGTGGCCACATCCAATTATCAATTTCTCCCCCAAAATTGCCTAAATCAATCGGAGGAGCATAAACCAATCGGACATCCTTGATTCGTTTAAATGTATACAAATAAAAATTTTTCCCTCCATAAAATTCGGCTATTTGGGCTCGGATATCAGGTGCTTTCTTCTCCGTTTCGGCAATTAATTTTTTTCTCGCTTTCTGAATCACTTCATATCGTTTTTTAGCCGGCCAGGCAGGGTTAATTTTCTCATAAATTTGCCGGGTAACTTCTTGATATCCTAACAAAACATCCACGTACGTGCCGGTTGCAGGAATTTCCTCTTGCAGGGATTGGGCTAAAAATCCATTCTTTAAATAATCGTTTGTCACATTGGACAGTCGCTGAATGGCGCCATAGGCGACATGGTGATTGGTAATAATCAAACCCTGGCCACTCACAAATGCACCTGTACCACCACCCATGGAAACCACGGCATAAAGTAAGCCAGTATTGTTGGACTGATAAATATCTTCGGGATTCAGATTAATCCCTAAGTCCTTCAGGTTTAGCAATGATACCTGATGTGGCATCCACATTCCCTCGTCGGCCATCGCCAATATGGATGTGAGAGATATGAAGATCACCATCAGTCTTATAACACGTAAGAACATGTCTATTCCTCCAAAATATTTATAATTATCTCCTAAAAATTTTTAAGCCTTTAAAACAATTCTTGACATTTTTGTTGGCGAAAAGAAAATATTTTTTGAATGTCTCTCTTCACGAATAAATGGTTGATCAGCGGTGCCCATATCCCTCCGGGCACTGCGTACTCAACGATATCAGTCATCCTGGTTCCATTCGCAATGGCCTCGAATTTATGCTCATGGATCCAGCGTCGATAAGGACCTTTACGTTGCACATCTACAAAGCGGTAGGGAGGTTCCCAGACCGTAATTTCTGTGATCCAGTGAACAGGAATATAATAAATTTTCAGCTGATATTCGATCAGAGCTCCTTTTTTCATTTCAATGGGCAGGGGAGTAAGAATTTTAAATTTCAGGTGAGGTGGGGTGATGACTTCCAGGTTTTCTGCTTTGCTGAAGAAACGAAAAATTTCTTCAATTGGTTTTTGAAAAATTGTTTCGGCCTGAAAATTGTAATTTGTCATAAATCCTCTTGTTTAATATTTCATATGAAATGCTTTCTTTCCGATGAAGTTACTCATCCTTTCAAATTTAAATAAAAATAGCCTTAGATCATCATGGTAGAAAAGGTAAAATTTTTTTTTCAATTGATAAATAATAATCGCCTGATATAACTTTCGAAAAAAGCTATAGGCATTAAATAAGGAACAAAAATTTACAATTATTATAGATTGAGTAGAACTGGAAGGAAAATAAAATCTATGGAAGCAGCTCACAGCATTGAAAATGAATCAGTGGATGTAAAGCCTCTGGAAAAAATTTTACGCAAATATGCGTCGAAACGAGGTGTACTCATTCCGATCTTGCAGGAGACCCAGAATCTTTACGGATATTTACCAAAATCTGCTCTAATCCGAATCAGTGAAGCAACCAAGATCGACATCAGCCAGGTCTATGGAGTGGCTACTTTCTATGCTCAGTTTCGTTTTAAACCGGTTGGCAAACATATCATCAGAGTCTGCCATGGAACAGCCTGCCATGTTAGTGGCGCTAACCGGATAACGGAAGCCTGTCAGGAGCATCTGGGCATTTTAGATGGAGAAACGACTTCTGATCGCCAGTTTACTCTGGAATCGGTCGCCTGTCTGGGATGCTGTTCTCTGGCTCCGGTTATGATGATCGATCAGACAACCTATGGTCGTCTGAATGACCGTGAGGTGAAAAAGGTTCTTGAAAAAGTGAAAAAATCTTGAGGCAAAAATTTATGATCTCTCCAAATCAGTCACGTATTATCGTGGGAATGGCCAGTTGCGGAATAGCTGCCGGAGCAGCTGATGTTTATGCTGCGATATCTAAAAAAATTGCCGATCAGCAACTTGCCGTCGCTCTTGAGAAAACTGGTTGCATTGGTGCTTGTTTTCGTGAACCCCTGGTAGAAATTCAGGTTCCCGGGATGCCACGGGTGATTTATGGGGATATAACTCCAGCAAAAGTTGATCAGCTTTTGGAAAAGCATTTGAAGAATCATCAGATTGTGAAAGAATGGGCAGTTTTAGCCGAAGACCTCCCGACTCCTGAAGAAGATTTATTCAAAAACCAGATGAGAATTGTGCTGCGCAACGCCGGAGCCATTAATCCAGAAAATATAGATGATTATGTGAGCAAGGATGGGTACAAAGCTCTTCAAAAAGTTCTTAAGGAAATGAAGCCAGAGGATGTTATTGCCACCATCAAGTCTTCTGGTTTACGTGGCAGGGGAGGTGCCGGATTTTTAACCGGCTTGAAATGGCAATTTGCCAGACAATCGGCTGGCAAAGAGAAGTTTGTCATTTGTAATGGAGATGAGGGCGATCCGGGGGCTTTTATGGATCGCAGT
>CAYMXZ010000049.1:0-18703 GCA_964394475.1 uncultured Caldithrix sp.
GGAATTTTAAAGAGAAAAATACCTCAAATTCCACTCATCCGCTCAGTGAGTGATGTTCGCCCACCGAAAACCAATATGATCAATAAGTACTTACATCTTAAATATACCGATCATTTTATTTTCTCCTGTCAGGCAAACCGTGATCGGTACCTGCAGGTCTGGCCTCAACTGAAAGAAAAATCGACTGTGATCTACAGTGGCATTGATACCCACCATTTCCAGCCAAACAATATCCATAGCATAAATAAAATAAAATACAATATTCCATCAGATAGTTTAGTTTTTGGTATGATTAGCCGCCTGTCTCCTGTAAAGAAACACTCTATGTTTTTAAAAGCAGCCGCTCTTCTTTCCAAATTAACATCGAAAGTTTTTTTCATCATCAGCGGTGAAGAGGTAGAAATAAAAACTGCTCAACTCCAGGAAGTCTGTGAGAAATCAGGAATTGCCGACAAAACATTATTTTTAGGTAAATTCGATGACGTGCGTGAAGTGATCCGTCTGATCGACGTCGGTGTAGTATGCTCTTCTGATTCTGAAGCGGTGTCCCGCATTACCGCCGAATTTCTGGCCATGTCCCGGCCGGTAATTGTTACCGACATCAATGTTTTGCCCGAAATGATCACCGACGGTTACGATGGTTTTATCGTGCCATCTCGTTCTCCGGGTGATTTGGCAAACCGAATGAATATTCTCGTTCAAAATCCCCAGCTTTTGAAAACTATGCAACACAATGCGCGGAAAACAGCTGAAACGCGTTTTAGTTATCAACGACTACTTCAAGAGACTTTACAAACTTACCAAATGGTATTAAACAAAGTCACCAATAACACGACCACTTAAAAGTATGGCATCTATTTCCATTGCGATCATTGGACATAATGAATCAGCTCATCTACGTGAACTTCTTCCCCGTTTAAAATGGGCGACGGAAATTGTTTATGTGGATTGCGATAGTGCTGATGATTCGTATCTGATCGCACAAGAAGCTGGCTGCAAGGTCTTTCGCCAACCCAATAATCCCAACCTGAATGTCAACAAATCATTCGCGATTTCCCAAGCAACCGCCGATTGGATCTTTTATCTCGATCCCGATGAACGAATCCCTGAAAATTTAGCCGAAGAAATTGTCGGCAAAATCTCCCAACCGGAGTCTTATCGAGCCTTTTTTGTAAAGCGCAAAAACCACTATTTTGGAAAGTGGTTAAAGCACGGCGGACAATATCCTGATCTTCAGCTACGTCTTTTTGAAAAAAATTATGCATTTTTCCCCCAACGGCATGTTCATGAACGCTTACAGGTAAGGGGTGAGATTGGTTATTTACAAAACGATCTTTTACATTTTCCCTACCTATCAATTTCGCAATATTTGCAGAAATTTGACTTTTACACTTCCTTTGAGGCCAATTATCTGGCAGAGCACGGCATAAAAGCGAATTTCTGGAATAGCGGACGATTTCTTATTTTTATACCAAGCAGTAGATTTATTCGCCGTTATTTTTTCAAATTGGGTTTTCTGGATGGCTGGCAGGGTCTCTTTGCTGCTCTATTTGATTCCATAAATTTTATGGTTCGTTATTTTAAATTGAAGGAAATTTTAAAAAATAAAAAAGACACCCGCTAACAAAATGGATTTCCGCCATATTTTACTCATTCGAACCGACCGAATCGGAGATGTGGTTTTGACCACTCCTATGATTCCTATTCTCCATCAGGAATTCCCTCATTCCAAAATCTATTTTCTTACCCGTCAATACACTGCTCCCCTGTTGAAGCATCATGATTTCCTGGATGACATCTTTATTTATGATCCCGCAAAGGAACATCGTGGGTTAGCGGGTCATTTTCGACTTGGTAAATTTCTCAATGAGAAACATATTGATATTGCCTTTCTATTTTATCCTCAGGCCGGTTTAGCTTTTTCTCTGTTTATGGCTGAAATTCCGATTCGGGTTGGCAGTGGATACCGCTGGTTCTCTTTTTTCCTGAACCATCGTATTTATGAACACCGTAAGTATGGTAAAAAACATGAACTTGAATACAATCTCTTCTTATTAAAAAATTTCATTCACCAGCTTCCAGAACCTGCTGAAATCCACTTTCGGTTTCGCCTGGATGAACCGTTATTGCAATTGCGTAAAAGCGCTTTGGAAAAACTACACATTCAGAGTGATTACCTTATTATTCATCCTGGTAGCGGAGGTTCAGCTCCTAATCTACCACCAGAAAAGTTCAAACAAATCACCGCTTACTTACTTGAAAATACAGAAAAAACTATTTTAATCGTGGGCGATGGTTCCGAGGCTGATTTAATTCATACGATTTCTGCTGAAATCAATGATCAGCGGATACGGAAGATAATTGGTGAGTGGGATTTAGAAACCTATATGGCAGTGATCAGTGGTTCCCGGCTTTTCATCTCCAACAGCACTGGACCGTTGCATATCGCCCGCGCTTTTAACATACCCCTTTTAGCTTTTTATTGTCCAGCGGTTCCCTGTGCTCCAGAACGGTGGGGACCTTATCACCAGCTTGATTCGGTCATTACTCCCACCATTGAACCTTGCTCAAATTGCAATCTAAGCAAGTGCCCCTATGGAAATTGTTTAGGATTAATTCCCTGGGAAACCATTCAATCCAGACTGGAAGAAATAATAAAACGACTCTTCTAAATCACAGTGATTATTTTCTTAACCACTGCCAGAGACTTTTAAGCAGGATCTCAAAATCTAGCAATAAAGATTGATTCTTTAAATAGAACAGATGATATTTTTCGGCATCTTCTGGTGAGCTGATATTTTTTTCATTGATCTGGACTAAGCCGGTGAGACCAACCTTGTAAAAATATTTATGAAAGGGCGAAGAAATTTGATAATAATCCAATGGTGCTCCCACCAGAGTGAGTTTTCCAAGGAGGACATACCAGAGTTGCTGCCAGCTTGAGAAAAACGAAAATTTCCGCGGCGGAGAAATCGAATACATTTTTACTTTTTCCCCGTCCGAAAGAATAATCAATGTGGGGATTAACTTCTTTTTCGCAAACACATAGGAAAATAAAGCCAGGGGGGAGAGAATTAATACCAGTAAACTGGCGATAATAATGTCCAATAACCGTTTGGTAAAGCGATTGAATTTTTTACCCAGTGAATAATCAATATCCATTAGCGGATAATCATCCAATTTATCAATATGACTTTTCCCAATAACCACATCCAGATTGGAAGTCACCATTTTAAATTCCACCCATGAATTTTCCACACCGGACATCATCTGCATAATCTGTTCATAGGTCAAAGAAGTTGCCGAGAAAATAATCTGACGAATTTTATGGATTCGAATAATCTTGTTTAAATCTTTTAAGACTCCCAGATTACGCGGATTTAGAATGTCTTCACCAGTGTTCAACTCTTCTATGGAAATCCAGCCTTTCAGGTCATAGTCAATACTTTTCAGGCTCATCATTTTATTAAACAGCAAACGAGCATCACTTCCGTTCCCGATGACTACAGTTGGTTTGCTGAACAAATCTTTTCCAAAACCCGCGCGGTCTCCTCGATGATATTTTCGCAGAATCATCCGCCAGCTTATCATACCCAGAGTGGTGAAAAAAAAGGTCATGATAGTAACGACGCGAGAAAATGCAAATTGCTTTAGAAAAAAGGTTAGAGCTGACAAAAGCAAAAAAGTAATTACATTCGCTTTAAAAATACTCTGGATAGAGAAACGATGATGGGGATAAATTTCCAGATAAAAGGCAATGCTCCAGAAAATGATAGTTGCTAAAACATTAATTACCCAGAACTGATTAAAAAAATCTTCCCAGAAAAAACCGTGGACATAACTCATTCTGATGATGAAAGAAATAACAATAAAAATATTAAGAAGTAAGGTATCCAGGATGATAGGAAAATGATTAACCAAAAAATTCTTCACATAAATTATTCCGCCTCGTAAAAGTATACCAAGAACGATAAACCAGCGAAACAGAAAAATGGATTGTGGGGCATAATACTTCTGAAAAAACAGATACAGGGATTTATTAAAGGCAACCACATAATCGAGTCGATCTTTTTTCGTGCTTTCTCCTTTATAGTGGACGATCTGAGTGGTAGGAACATAGTAAATCTGATAGCCACTTGTATTGATTCGCTGACAGAGGTCGATATCCTCACAGTACATAAAGAAGCGTTCATCAAACAAACCCACTTTATCGAAAACCTGGCGGCGAATCATCATAAAAGAACCAGAAATAGCCGGTACCTGATAAGTTTGATTTTCATCCAGATATGTTAAATTATATTTCCCGAAAATCCGGCTTTTCGGAAAAAGTCGGCTGAATCCCAGCACTTTCCACAGGGCGATGGTGGGAGTGGGAATACTATGCCGACAGTCAATGGAAAAAGTGCCATCGGGATTAATGATTTTACAGGTAACTGCTCCTGCCGGCGGGTGTTGATCAAAAAATTCCAGCAATTTAACAAAAGTATCTTCCTGGACCACCGTATCCGGATTTATTAAAACCACAAATTCACCTTTCGCCAATCGAATGGCTTGATTATTGGCTTTCCCAAATCCGAGGTTTTCTTTATTCTCGATTAGAATGACATCCGAAAATTTAGATTTAATTAAGGAAGTGCTTCCATCTACCGAATTATTATCTACTACGATAATTTCGTGAGGAATTCCCTTTAACGATCGCTGGATGGAGGACAGAGATTGAGCGAGGTATTCTTTGACATTGTAATTGACAATAATGACTGAGATTTTAATCGATTCCATGTTGTAGCAAAATCTAATGTATTTTCAATTTTCTTTTTCAGATGTTTTGGTCATGTTTTTGTAGGGTTTCACGATGAGCATCAGAATGCTTCTTAATAAAATTCCAAGATCTAATCTTAAAGACAGATTTTCGGTGTAATAAATATCATATTTAATCCATTCTTCCAGAACTTTCTGGGAAAGCTCATAATGATATTTTACCTGTGCCAGACCGGTAATTCCGGGACGAAGAGTGATTCGTCGATGCAGAAAGGGTAATTTCGCAGCAAATTCCTGATACCATTCTATCGGTTCAGGTCGTGGACCGACCAAACTCATATCTCCTAAAAATATATTAATTAGCGCAGGCAATTTATATAATCGATAGCGAAAAAGAAAATGGGCATATTTTCCCGATTCCGGTGGAAGGGGAGTTAAACCCAGGTAAACCGGATTTCGCTGATAATGGTAATTTCTGCTGGTGATGCGAAAAACAAACATTTTAAAGGGAATACCATTTTTCCCCAGAATGGGGATACGAATGAAGACGGATTTTTTGAATCTCACAAAAATTAAAATTCCACTGAGCAGAAAAAATGGAAGGAGAATGAGCATAAATACCAGCGAAATAATTATATCCGCTAATCTTTTCAGGGTCCATTGCCACATGACCATTCTGTCGGCAAAAATTTGAACAAAAGCATGGCTGGCCAGATTGACTTGCCGTCCGGTCAATATCTCATGCGAACCGGGAACAGTCTTAATCTTCACCCCCTGGGGTTCACATACGCTGAGGATATTTATAAAATCCTGACTGGCACTTTCCGGTAACGCAATAATGACTTCTTCAACTTTATATTGATGGATAATTTCCGGAAGAGCAGAATAATCACCTAACACCGGTAAATCTAAAAATTTTTTCTCTTTGGTTTTTTTTGCAACAAAACCTTTCACATCAAAAATGAGATGGGGATTATAACGAATATCCTTATACACTCGTTTCGCCAGATTATTACATCCCACAATAATTGTTTTTCGGGGCGAATAGTCGAAAATCTTTAGTCTTTTCTCGATTTCAATCAGCAGCAATCGCCCGGTGTTTACGGTAAACAACATGATGAGCCAGTAGAAAAAGAGCGAAAAAAGCTGGGAACGAGTAACCAATTGTTCAAAATCTAAGGTGATAATTCCAATAAGTAATACCCCAAACGTGATCACTTTTGAAGTTTTCCACGATTTTTCAAACCGCGAAATATCCCAATCAAGATGATACAGATTATTGAGATAAAATAGCGATATCCAGCCAAATAACAACAAAATGAAGACCGGGCTAAAAAAGTATTCGGTCAGAGGTCGGAAATTAGCTTCCCTGAAAATACCTGATTCAAATTTAAGCCAATAAAACAGATACAAAGAGACCGAGAAACTGATGACATCGACAGTGAAGAGAACGATCCGGTGCCAGATTCGATCAAAATGCAAAGGAGCGCGAGGTTTAGGACTGATCACATGTTGCAATTGATGAGCAAAGTTTTGTAAAGTGAGTCTGGTTTCTACATATCCCAAGCGGTAAATCCAGAAAAACGCCAGAAAAAGCGCCAGTCCAAATAGAATAATGCTCAAAATTCCTTTGAAGGTAAAAATGAGAAGAGCCATGATGACATAAAGACCAGTAAGCACATACATAAAATACACGGTCTGGGCATGCGAAAGCCCTAATCTCATTAAACGATGATGAATGTGCTCCTTATCGGCTGAAAATGGGCTCTTTCCCTGCTCCAATCTCCTTAAAAATGCAACTAAAGTATCTGTAATTGGCACACCAAAGAGCACCAGTGATACCAGAAAAAAAACTTGATGACTGCCAGCGATTTTTAGACCTTCAATAGAAAAAAATGCTAAAATATATCCCAACTGTAAACTTCCTACTTCCCCCATAAAAATTGAAGCAGGATGTCGATTATATTTTAAAAAACCGATAATTCCACCGGCTAATCCTATTCCAACAATTTGTAGAAAGTTCTGATGAAATTGGGCCATCAATAAAATAAAACCGGCAGTGATGATGAAGGTTACTCCTCCCGCTAAACCATCCAGACCGTCCAGGAGGTTGATTGAGTTGATAATAAAAATAATCCATAAAAAACTAAATGGTACAGAAAATATCCCCAAATCCAGTACTTCTCCCAATGGACCACCAAACGATTGGATCCAGCATCCTCCGAAAATAAGCAGAATAGCTGATATTCCCTGACCAATAAATTTCACCCAGGAAGAAATACCTCTCAGATCGTCAAGAATGCCTGTAATGAGGATCACTATCAAACCTAACCAGAAGAATTTATATTCATCCCACACTGTACCCGGGATATAACCAAAAGCTTGTGCCAGAAGTACGGCGGATAGAATACTCAGAAAAAAAGCGAGTCCTCCCAATAGTGGTTTAAATTCTTTATGTAATTTTCGGGGAGAAGGCAATGAACCAATCCGGAAACGAATAGCCAGTTTTTGGATATAATATACCGCCAGCAAAGAAAGCACAACGACAAACAAAAAGATAAAAAGCATAGCCATCATCGACCTTCAGGAAATACCAGGTTGACTCTTATCATCATGGATCAGGCACGAAGTTTAGTTTTAAAATTAAGAATAATAAAACACCACCGAGATTTCTACAACTCATTTTAAGACGATTTTTATACTCACGAATACTTGCTCGAAAGTGACCAATTATCTGAAAAAATATGGCCCTGGTTAAATATATGAACAACATCATTTTTATTTTATTTTCCTTATAATCCTTGCTGGAACACCGGCGACGATAGTATAAGCTGGAACGTCTTTTGTTACTACGGCACCTGCTCCAACAATCGCCTGTTCTCCGATTGTTACCCCACACAGAATTGTTGCACTGCTACCAATACTGGCTCCCTGTTGCACATAAGTGGGGATACATTCCCAATCCTCATCAGTTTGTAAACTTCCATCAGGATTGGTGGCACGAGGATATTTATCATTGATAAATGTCACATTATGTCCGATGAAACAGTTATCTTCGATATGAACGCCCTCACAGATAAAAGTATGACTGGAGATTTTGCAGTTTTTTCCAACGGTTACCCCTTTTTGGATCTCCACAAAGGTTCCTATTTTTGTTCCATCACCGATTTTGCAGCCATAGAGATTAACAAAATTATAGATTTTGACATCTTTTCCCAGCTCCACATCATCGCTGATGCTGAAAAATTTCATAACCTGATTTCCTTCCCATGGTTTTTGATCGACTTTTCGGCCGACTCTAAAATTTGCACGACTCGCCAGCCACATCGGCCATCCGAAATGGGACGAATTCCCTTCTCGATGCACTCAGCAAAATGATCCACCTCTACTGCCAGGGCTTCGGTCTGCGATATTTTTGGGCAATACATATCACCGGTCCGATACTGAATCAAGGTATGATAAACCTGATCGGCAGTCTGGATAACTTCAATACCTTTATCATAGATCTTTACTTTTTCGCTGGGGGAATTATCATCCCAGACAATCATCTGTTTACTGCCACTGATTTGGGTCAGACGAATTTTTACTGGAGATAGCCAGTTCACATGAATATGGGCAATGATCCGGTCAGGATAAAAGACGGTGAGATAGGCTACATCTTCCAGGCCATTTCCCAGGTGATCCGATCCAGTCGCCACAATGCTTTCAGCCGGTCGGTTGATGATATAATCCATAATGGAAATGTCGTGGGGAGCCAGATCCCAAACCACATTGACATCGTGCTGGAATAAACCCAGGTTGACGCGCACTGAATCAAAATAATAAATATCGCCAATATCTCCCGAATCAATAATTTCTTTGATTTTGCGAACAGCGCCGGTGAAAAGAAAGGTATGGTCCACCAAAATAGTCAATTTTTTTTGATCCGCTATGTTTATTAACTGCTCAGCCTGGGCAGTAGTAGAAGTCATCGGTTTTTCAATCAAAATATGTTTTCCATTCTGAAGGGCAGCCTGAGCAATTTCATGATGCGAATAGACTGGAGTACAGATCGCCACAGCATCAATTTGCTTATTTTTAATAATATCTCTATAATCATGAGTCAATTGGATAGTCGGATAAAGAGAGGTAATGTAATTCAATCGATCTTTTTTCAGGTCAGCGCACATCAGGACTTCAAACTTTTTACTGCTTATTAAATTCCGAATAATGTTTGGCCCCCAGTAACCTACCCCTATAACGCCAACTTTAATCATTGTATTTCCCTCAGTCATAATTTCGATTGGTGTGAAAAAACGTATTTCTTAATATGCTCGGCCACATAATGAATTTGCTCTTCAGTGAGTTCGGGATACATGGGAAGCGAGATAATTTCCCTCATTACTTTTTCTGTTACCGGAAAATCTCCTTCCTTATACCCCAGATAGGCATATGCCTTTTGCAGATGAAGAGGATATTTATAATGAAAGGCGGTGGAAATACCTTTCTCTTTTAGATAGCTCTGCAATCCATCGCGATCGCGCACCCGGATGACGTAGAGATGATACACATGTTTCGCATAAGGCATTTCTCTGGGAGTAATAATCCCCTCTATATTACTTAAAAGCTGGTGATAAAGGTCGGCATTTTTTTTTCGGCGTGCTGTCCATTCTTTTAGATATTTTAATTTCACATTCAGAACCGCAGCCTGAAAAGCTTCCATTCGCATGTTATGAGCTTCAAATTCGTGAACATATTTTTCCGTTGAACCATGATCGCGGTATTTTCGAACGTATTCCGCCAGGTCATCATTATTGGTAATAATGGCACCAGCTTCGCCATACGCGCCTAAATTTTTCCCTGGATAAAAAGAAAAAGCCGCTGCTTCTCCCATGGTGCCCGCCATTCTTCCCTTATATTCAGCGTCATGCGCTTGTGCCGCATCTTCTACCACACACAAATTATGCGTGCGAGCGATATCAAGGATGGGATCCATATCGGCAGTCTGGCCATAGAGATGAACCGGCACGATGACCCGCGTCTTCCTGGTAATGGCTTTTTCCAGCTGATCAGGATTTAAATTATAAGAATCTTCTTCGATATCCACAAAAACCACTTTACCGCCGGCAGCAGTAATGGCTTCCGAAGTGGCGATAAAAGTATTCGGTACGGTAATCACTTCATCACCCGGCTGAATGAACGCTTTCACCGCTAACTGCACAGCAGACGTCCCGGAATTTACACCAATCGCATGTCGGCAGCCGATAAATTTAGCAAAATTTTCCTCAAAGGTTTTTACAAAGGGACCGAGGATAAAACTGCTATTTTCACAGACGGCTTTTAATTGCGAAAGAATCTCCTGTTCTAAATTATAGTATTGTTTTTTTAAGTCAACAAAAGGCACTATCATCAGAAAAACCAGTTTTTAATTGAGAGGAAATCCTTATATCAATTGAAGCAAATAATTCAGATATTTATCCGCTAGATGGATCCGATTATAATTTAACTGCACGAAATTCAGGCCATTCTCTCCTAATTTCTGACGTAATTTTTGATTTGAATATAATTCTAATATTTTTTGGGCCATCTCTTGTGAATTTTCAGGTTCGACAAAAATTCCAGCATGGGCTTCATCGATCACCAGTTTTCTCGCTTCTCCATCGACACTTAACAAAATAGGTTTAGCCATGGCCATAATTTCAAAAATTTTAGAAGGAATCACACAGCTAAATAATTCCAGTTTTCTTAGAGTTACTAAAACCACATCCGAGAGACTATAATAGTAGGGTAAATTTTGTTTATCAATCTGATCAAGAAAAGTAATATTAGAAAGTCCTTTTTCTTTGGCTAAGGTAAGTAATTTGTTTTTTTCGGCGCCCTCTCCGATAAATAAAAAATGAATATCAGATTGATCTCTGAGTATACTGGCGGAATGAATCACCTGATCGAGAGCATGAGATAATCCCAGAGTACCAATATACGAAACGACAAATTTATTATTTAATTCCAATTTATTTTTCAAATCCGTATTTCTTTTTTGGGCATCAAATAGCTCTAAATCTACCCCATTTTTTATAACAATTATTTTTGAAGAAGGAATTCCTTTATTATTTAAGATTGAAACGGAAGAGTCGGCAACCACCACAATTACCTTCGCCTGCTGATAAAGGAAAAGCTCGATCATTTTTAAAATATTCAAAATGATTTTATTTTTGAGTTGACCCAGTTGAATAATCGATTCCGGCCAGAAATCTCTGATTTCCAGGACAAAAGGTCTATGCTTAATTTTACTCATTATATATCCGGCAATAGCCACAAAAAACTGGGGACTGGTAGCAATGATGAGATCGGGTCTACCGACATTCCACGCTCCCACAAATATTGAGCTAAACATAAAAGACATGTAGCTGGCAATTCTTTTCAGAAAACCTTTGTTGGCGGCCGGAAATACATACGTCCGTACTACCTTTATCCCATCCGTCGTTTCCCTTTTAAATATGTGTTGTTTGTACTGGGAAGGAATATTTCCGGTTGGATGATGGGGAAATCCAGTTAGAACAGTAACTTGCTGACCGCGTTGTACCCACCGTTTGGATAATTCATATACCCGGGCGGAAGGAGCTCCCATCTCCGGTGGAAAATATTGGGAAATGTAGAGGATTCTCAAATAACTATTCCATCCATTTTAGTTTTTTTCAACTCTTCAATATAAAGCATTGCCACATCACGGTACTTCGCGGGTACTATAACATAATACATATTCACCGAATTTTCAATTTGTGGTTTAAAAACTATCATTTGATTTTCAATAATTTTTCCAAATTCTGGTGCATAAAACCAGCTTCGAAGATCAATTGACAAATCGCCGGGATCCCATAAAATATAAATTTCTTCTTTATCTCTTTTTAATTTGATTTCACCAGTATTTATCGTTATTGAACACTCGGGGTGAAAATGAAGGATATTTTCAATGGTTTTGATATGCCTTCCAAATATTGTATCATAGATTAAAAAAAACTTTTGATTAATGAAATGAACTTCTCTTTGATGAGAATATGATTCCTTCTTTTTTATTGAATTCACATACTTCCCACGAAAAAATACTTTTTGCTGTTGCGCAATGAAACCGGATTCGCTGGGCTTTATTCGATACCCCATACGGAACGCTTTCCAAATCTCACCCTGTTCCAACTTGTTCACAATTACTGTATTGTGAGAATAAATTCCACGTGCTTTCTGCCTTATGTCAGTTGGCTTATAGTCCCCCACTCCACAATCAACAATAAATCTGAGCTTTTGGTACGAATATTCAAAGCTAAGAAAATCGCAATGAGCATGTCCAGGCTGGTAATCCACGCCAAGCGGTCCCCCATCAATCACAAAATAATGAGAATCAGTGTGGAAAATATAATACCCACTGGAAGCTAATGAGATGATGTCGGAATCAGAACCAGGAGTATCATACACGCCTCCAATTGCCTGATAATATTTTTTTAAATCGGAAACATGGAGAGCAATATGGAATGCGCTATCGCCAAATAAGGCAATTTCTCCATCGGGATGATACATATTTTCTAACCAGTTCATCATTTTCTGAATATGAATATTTATATCAGAAATTAAAGAATCAACTATATCATCGTCACGATTTAAAAGAAGATTTTTACTATCCCCTTTTTTCAAAAAATTTAGAATATCTAATAGTCCTGTCAACACAATTTGATGGTACATAGGGGAACGTTCATAATGCCCTCCATCCGGTAGAATTTGTTCCTTCAGTTCTTTACGCAGGTCTATACACGATTTTTTAAACCGACGCCTATCATGAAAGAATAGACTTGATATTAATATCGTTTTCATATTTTCAAATAAATGATTAGCTCCCAGATGTAATTCTTTAAACCAGGTTAAATAATAAAATTGTTGAAATAAATCTTGCAAAAACATCCTGTGAAATTGAGGATCTTGATGAAAATATTCAAAATAAAAATGATAAAAAAACATCCAATTGATAATTCGCAGGGAGACTGGATAGGGTTCCCAGCCAACTCCTTTACCAATGGGATTCCTGGCTATTTGTTGAGTGATAATTTTTCTACCGATTTCAAAATTTTCGGCATTAACTTGATGTGTCAGTGGAATTAAATAATCAAAGTAATGAAGATTATAAAGCCATAATTTTTCACATCTTTTTGCGTTCCAATCAATTTCTGGTGAAAATTCTATTTTTTTATTTAAGAAGTTGAAGGTGTTTTTAGATGGTTCTTGCTCGAAGGCTATTTTCGGTGCTGGCTTAAGAACAAGTTCCAGATTCTTTTTAAAAATAGTGTCTATTTCACATTTAATACGGGCTGTTTTATAAACAATAAATGGCTTTAGAATTCTTTTTTTTAGAATCCACAATAGTCTTGATAGAATCTGATTTATTTTTAAATAGTGCAGCGTACGTAAATATCGGAGGAGTGAAATCATAAGTATTTGAAAATGATATTTATTTCTTGCAGTATTTAATTAAAATTCTTTTGAAAATTAATAACGACAATAATTTACATTAACATGTTAAAAATAAGAAATAAATATAAATGAAACAGATGAAGCTTTAAAGCCTAAAAAAATTCATTTTTCAAAAATCCAAGGGAAATAAAATAATCAAAAAAATTGGGTTTAACCTTCAAATAGACTTATGATATATTCTCCTAAAAAAGATGTAACATGGATTATAATTTTTTACATCGGCGGGCAATTATAAATAAGGGGCGATGTATTTTAAAAAATATTCGAAAGAATATCGCTAAATTCATCATGAAATTATGGCCTGCTCATCCCACCCAAGATGATGTAAGTCTTTGGGAAGTGTTTAATCAGAATGAATACCAACATGGTTCGAAGGAGTATCAGAATAAATTAAAACTCAAGTCAGCTCAATTTCGATATGATGATAAGGCAACCACTTGCTTCTTCGAAAGATATTTTCCTAGCTTTGATATGAGCCAATTGAAAGGCAAAAAAGTTTTCGATCTGGGATGTTTTACTGGAGGAAGAGCCGTTTATTGGTCTGAAAGATATGGACTCCAGAGGATCTATGGAATTGATATTAATCCGATTTTTGCTTAGACAGGAAAATTGTTCGCATAGAAAAAAATATAACCGTATATTTTTTAGTGGCAACCGGAAAATAAATTCCCATTGTTCTAGAAAGTTTCGATGTCATCATTAGTTATGATATTTTCGAACATGTGCAAGAAGTGGAAAAAGTGTTAAACGAATGCTTTCGCTTTCTAAAAGAGAGCGGTAAATTGTTTTTAGTATTTCCTGGTATTTATCAACCACTGGAATCACATTCAGGATGTGTTACCAAAATTCCGGCTTTAAAC
This sequence comes from uncultured Caldithrix sp., assembly GCA_964394475.1. Lineage (GTDB taxonomy): Bacteria > Calditrichota > Calditrichia > RBG-13-44-9 > RBG-13-44-9 > RQOF01. Next base: position 14,112 of record CAYMXZ010000049.1, read on the forward strand.
TTAATATTTTCAGGTAAAAAGATATTACAGGCATATCAAGAAAGTATCACTGACAGAAGTTAAGAATTCTACTGGTATAGCAGGAAAAATGGGGAACTGGAAAAGTGGGAAAAATTCCCGAGCTTGAATGGAATAACCGTATCAAGTTTTCATAAACAAATAAAGAAAAATAAGGAGTGGCAGTTAGATTCCTGGGGTAAAGAACCCATATTCTAAAGAGGACGGTCATCGAGGAAAATAATATATCGTTTATTCCGTCTTCTTTTATTCATACCAGCATGATTACCTTTTTTTGAAGAAATTTTTTTAGATCGAGTTTGTTGCCTATTAATAAAGAGGACAAAATAATAAAATGAATAAAATCGTATCAAAAACTTTACTTAAAAGACCGATTTACTATATTTCTCTAATGAGAAAATTTTTATTCTTAAATCTTATGATTTCGCTCTTTTTAATTTTTATACTCTGCTTTGTTGATCCAGGTATTTTCCAAAATATTTTTGCCCAGCAGTATCGAATGATTCATCCATATCGACAACTGGATATTGGGACCAGCCTATCAGACGGATATGCTGTCAAAGGAAATATTATGTATTTAGCTACTCTTTTTGATGGGCATATTTATGAATTCAATCTAACCACCCGAACGATGAAAGATCGATTTCGAATTCATCCAGAAGATAAAAATCAAAATTCCCCCGGAGCCATGATTTATGTCAAGGAGAATAATACCCTTTATGCCGGGACAAACAAATCATTTACCCGTTTGCCCTTCATTTATTTATTCGATCCAGATGGGGAGGATCTTCCTAAGAAAATAATCCATATCGATACACTAAATATCTACAGTTTTTTTAATCCCATTCAGATTGATGACCATATTTATTGGGGATGTTATCACACCCATCGGAATGGAATCCCGAAGATAATTAAAATGGATATTTACAATAATCAGTGGCAGGTGAAAGAATTTCGTCCAGCTGAATTGCCCCTTCATTCAAACTATACATTTTCTCTGGAAAACATAAGAAATATTCTGTATGTCTCTACCGAAAGTGGACACATCCTTAAATACGATACGCGAATCAATCAATTTTTAACCAGTACTATTGACCTCTCCCCATACGGAGCCGCATATATCCCGCATCTGGCTACTGATGGAAAAGGACTCTGGGTAATGACCACCATTCCGCAACGACCGTTATTTTATATTGAAAAACCGGAAGCGATTCAACCGAAGATATATCAGATTTCCGAAAGAACGCCAATAAGTTTTTCTCGAATTTTTTTTAGCAAAATTGATTCTTTTCTGTATGGGCAGGGTTACCGGATCAAATATCTTAAAAAAGGAAGATTTAATTATGAGGCAATGCCATACCTGAATTATGAAAATTTGAGGGACATTTTAGGAATTTATACTTTAAGCGGCCGCAATTATATTTTAGGAGAGAATAATCATATCAAAGATGTGGATGTTAGTCGAAGAGAATTCCGAATAGCTCAATTGCCCCCTCGATCTGTTCCCGAGATTGTTAATATTCCAGACATTAAAAGTGAAAAATCCGGAGCCATCCTATTGACCATGAGCAGTGACAAAGTAAATAAGCTTTATTTATCTACTTACCTAATCGGTTTTCTCTATGCCATAGATGGGAGTATGGAAAAAGCCCCAACCTTTTTAACGGATAACCGTCATGTTCGCTTCAATGAGCAAGCCGACATTATACTCGCCTATCCCGCCATAAGAGGAAGCATTCTATTGGGTTGCTATAAAGGATCCAGTGGTTCAGCCGTTCTATATTTCTTTAATCCTTCTGAAACCAGGGGACAACAATGGATCATGGGATCTTTACCAGAGAAGCAGGGGGTCTTTTATCCTCGTATCACCGCTTTAGCTTTCGATTCACTGAATAATATCTATATCGGTACGGGTGAAATGACTATCAGCGCGACTACTGTTCCGGCTGCTATATTCTTTGTGAACCATTCGACATTGCAAAGAAAAAGAAATTTTCCGATTCAAAAAGAAATCGATTATCGCTGGCCTGAGGATAGCGAGGTAAACAAACCGGTACGAATTATGGCAATGGCTCAAGCAGGGAATTACCTCTATTGCATCAGTTATCACAGTGTAGAAAATGGAATTAAAAATAAATTTTTCCGGGTGGATCTTAAAAACGGAAGAGTCGAAATATCAAAGTACCATGAAGGGGCGTTTGTGGGGATTCGTAACAAACTATTCGTGAAGGAAGAAAATTACTTAATAGTCGCGTTTGATTCCTGCCTTTATAAATACGACGTGAATCGTTTTACTTTTGAGATGCCTGTTGAGAGGTTGAATTTAGAAAAATCAATAAAAACCCTGGTGGGAGATGATCATTTTTATTATCTGGGAACTGACCAAAAAATAATGGTAATCGATAAACAGTTCAGGATCATCCAATCTTTTTATCCACCTTCGGAAAGTGATACAATAAATGATATCGATATTCTGGGTGGAATGTTATACGCTATTACCAAAAATGGTTGGCTGATAAAATATAATATTTCGGATCAAAAGCCTGACAGTTGGTAAATTTTGATTTAATCAAAAAAGGTTCTAAACCAGATCTCCATCGTCAGCAGTTGCCAAATCAAATAGGCGTTATCATTTATTCCCTGCCGGTCTTGCTTTATTATGCGTTGTACATATTCCGGTCTATATAGACCTCTTTTCTTAAGGGAATTAACCGATAGATATTCATCGATCATTTCTTTCAAGGGACCTCTGATCCAGGATCGCAATGGAGAAGCAAATGAACCTTTAGGTCTTTGCAGAATTTCATTGGGAAGATATTTTTCGGCCAATTTCTTGAGAATATATTTTTGACGATTACCTTTGATTCGATAATGAGGAGGAAGGGTGAACAGAAATTCTACCAGGTGATGATCAATCAAAGGGGGTCTTGATTCTACACTGGCTGCCATCGTTGCTTTATCACTATACGTTAAATTATGTTCCGGTAAGAATACCAGGGTATCATTCACACACATCTGAGTGAGGTAAGAAAGGCGATGATCAGAAAAATTTGCTTTCTGAGCCTTAAAAAAGTAGGTGGCATGATAATCGATGGGATGGGAAAAAAGTTTTGGGAATTCTTGTGGATTGAGTGACATATCACCTGATAAAAATCTTTCCACCCGGGGAAGCGAAGCAAAAGAAAAAAACCGCTTCAGCCAACGGATGCGACGAAAAGATTGATATTGAGTGGCTACCGGAAGAACATCAATCATCGATGAAATACCATGGCGAATAAATGCAGGAACTAATTTTTGATAGTATTCTGCTCGAAGAGATGCTAAATGTTTTCGATATCCTCCAAAAATTTCATCTCCTCCCATTCCATTTAGCAGTACATATACTCCCTTTTCCCGAGCAGCTTTAGACATGAGATACAAATTTATCGCCGCCGCATCAGCCAAAGGTTCATCGATATGCCAGATCATTTTAGGCAATAATTCAACAATATCCGGTTGAATTTCAACTTCATAATGCTCAAAACCATTTTTTTGGGAGATAAGTTTAGCAAAGTAACTGTCATCGGACATTCTTTCTTTTCTCTGATCCAGCTCACTGAATTTGATAGTGAAAGATTTTATTTTTTTAGTGGTTTCTTTTGCCATCAATACCGAAATCAACGAAGAATCAATACCGCCGCTTAGAAATACACCGACTTCCACATCTGCGATCATCTGCCTTTTTACGGCCTTCAACAGAAGATCTTCTAATTTTTCCAAAGCCTCTTTTTCTGCGATTGGTTGTTCACTCGGTTCAATTTTCCAGTAAGGTCGAGTAGTCAGTTTTCCGTCTTTGAATAAAAGAAAATGAGCGGGTGGTAACTTAAAAATATTTTTAAATCCGGTTTTAGGAGATATTTGAAACCGGGTAGGAGTATAAAGCGCCTCAAAATCTGGTTCCTTTTGCACTAAATCGGAATATAATATGGCTTTTATTTCCGAAGCAAAAATAAAGCCTCCATTTTTTTGCGCATAATAAAATGGTTTAATACCCAGGCGATCTCTGGCAGCAAATAATTCTTTAGTGGAATTATTGAAAATAGCAAATGCAAACATCCCATTAAACTTCGCCAGGCACTGCGTACCCCAGGTTTGATAGGCTTTTAAAATGACTTCGGTATCACTTTTGGAAAAAAATTTCTGGCCTTGTTGTACCAATTCTTGTTGAATTTCCCGGTAATTGTAAAGCTCGCCGTTGTAGGTAATCCATAACACCCCATCTTCAGTTTTCATGGGTTGGTGACCAGCAGGGGATAGATCAATAATGGACAGGCGGCGGTGTCCGAGACCCGCCTGATGTTGAGCGAACCACTGAATGCCGTAATCATCCGGTCCCCGATGCGCCAGCATCTGCGTCATTTTGTTTAAAATCTCAGGATTTCCTAATTGAACCAGCCCGGTAATTCCGCACATAATAGTTTTTTATTTATTACTAAAATTTCGTCCACTCTTCACGAAATAAAATTCTATTAAAACTTTACCTTACATTTTCAAGAGATATTCTCTCGGCCTACTGAATTACTTTATTTCCAGTT
>CAYMXZ010000050.1:0-18340 GCA_964394475.1 uncultured Caldithrix sp.
CCATTGCTTATGTGAGAACTGATATCCCTCTCGATCTTCTGTCCTGAAGATCCAAATATACAGCATTCCATTAAAATATGCAATACAGCTACGGGATTATTTTGAAGGTAATACCCTCCCATCAGGAGCATCGGCTATCTTGCCTTTAATTTTTACACGAAGATCCCGTTTAAAATGCTATGGAGGCGTGAAACAGTCATTTCAGGGCAGTGTGAGACTAATCAGGAAGCCCCAGTGCTTCTAAAATGAGGAGCGCCAGATCTTTATTTTGCATTTTTCCTTGACGCCCGGTTTCATCGATGGCATCGCTCAGCATGGTCGCACAAAACGGACAGGCAGTCGCAATGACATCGGGAGCCAGCCGAGCGGCCTCATTTATTCGCTCATGGTTGACTTTTGGATGTTTCTCTTCCATCCACATTCGGCCACCACCTGCTCCGCAGCAAAATCCATTTTCACGATGTCGGGGCATCTCAGTTAATTTCAGACCCGGAATATTTTTTAATATTTGACGGGGAGCATCATACACCCCATTATATCGGCCCAGGTAACAGGAATCGTGATAGGTGGCCGTAACTGGTAGTTTTTTGAGAGAGTGAATCTTCCCGGCCTGTAAAAGTTCCTGCAGTAACTGGCTGTGATGAAGGACTTTATATTTTCCTCCCAATGGCGGATATTCATTGGCCAGCGTATTAAAACAATGCGGACAGATAGTTAAGATCTTTTGGAACCTGTATTTATTGAGAATTTCTATATTCCGAGAGGCCAACATCTGAAAAAGATATTCATTGCCAATTCGCCGGGCAGGATCTCCATTGCAGGTTTCTTCTTTTCCTAAAATCGCATAATTCACTCCCGCCGCATTGAGAATTCTTACCATAGCCCGCGAAACTTTTTGGTGGCGAACATCATAAGCCCCGGCACACCCCACCCAGAATAAGTACTCCACTTCCGAATGAATATCCCGTATCCTGGGCACGGTTAAATCTTCACACCATTTTTCGCGGTCTTCTGCAGAAATCCCCCAGGGATTCCCATTATTCTCTAAGTGGCGAAAGGTATGAATAACTTCGGCGGGAAAACGGCTTTCCTCCAGAACCAGATGTCGTCGCATATCCATGATCTTTGGAATGTGCTCAATAAAAACGGGACAGGCTTCCTGGCAGGCCCGACAGGTGGTACAGCCCCACAACTCTTCCTCTAATATGACTTTTCCCACCATTTTTTGTTGATCAACCGCCGCTTGATTTTTTGAGTGAATAAGCGAGGGGGCTACTTCTGAGAGATGTTCCCGTAAATCCAGAATAATTTTCATGGGGGACAGCGGTTTATGAGTAAGGGTGGCTGGACATACATCAGAACAGCGTCCGCATTCCATACAGGCATCCAGATCCAACAATGCTTTCCAGGAAAAGTGAGTAATCTGAGAAGCACCAAAATGATCCAGCTGTTCCAGTTCCATTTTGGTCAGCTGACCTTTGGGCTGGAATGACTGAAAAAAGATGTTGAGCGGCGTGGTGAAAAGATGGAACAATTTAGAATAGGGAATATAGGCGATAAATCCCAGCGAGATGATTAAATGAAACCACCACAGGCTTGAATGAAGATGATAAAGTTTGGCAACAGAACCACCAGGGGAATGAAATAATTTTCCCAGCCCATACCCCACCGGTGACCAAATTTCCCAGGCAGGCTGGGTAATGGCAATCCGCAGACCTTCGATAAAAAAACCGGAGAGAATAATCAGAAAGAGTAATCCCAGGATAACGGCATCATCAAGTTGATTTTTCAAATTAGGGCCATGTTTAAAGAGCCGCCGGCCTGCGGCCAATCCAATGCCGATGAGCGCCAAAACCCCGAATAGATCGAGGATAAGCGAATAATAGAGATAAAAGGTTGAATACAAAAATTTCCAGGAAAAGAGTGGTTCAGTGATATCGACTTGAATGAAGATCAGCACGGTTCCCAGAAAAAGAATCACAAAACCTGAATACAGAAGCAGATGCATCATTCCTGGATATTTTTTCTTCAAGACTCGACCTTGCAAAATCGCATACTGCAGAACCAACCACAGGCGTGTGCTAACCTGATCCCAGCGCTTTTCAGTTTGTCCCACTCGCCAGAGGCGATATCGCTGATATACTCGCCAGCAAAAGGGGATCAATGCCAGAAGCAATAAAATATACATCCAGGTGACACCCGAGATGTTCCAGTAAATCTCACGAGTGGGAGTGATAGAAGTCATAACTATCTCCAGGATGAGTCAAAAGCAGGTATTAATTGGCTGTTTTAAAGCGCCGTTTAATCTGTTGAAAAAATCCAGACCTTTTCTCTGGCTCCGGAATGATAATGGGCTCTAAAACCAGATTATCGATAATTTTTTTCTGATGATTGAACAATATATTTTCCAGGTATTCAGTGGGAAGCTCATCTTTCAGTTTTTCATATACGTTTTTTAAAACAAAAGTTCGGCCATTGGGGGCATGGGCATCTGAAGCAATGAAATGAACCCATTGATTTTTTAAAATATAATACGCCACTTTCTGGATTTCTTTTCCAAAATGTCCTAATATGCTTCCACCATTCACCTGCAGCAAACCACCAAATTTGATAAAATTTTCCAATCGCCGCGGTCGATCCAGAATAATCGCATAACGTTCTGGATGAGCAATAATGGGGATATACTTTTCTGCTGTTAAACGGAATAAAACCTCCTCACCTCCCTCTGGCATCTGAAACATCGGGAATTCAATTAACACATACTGACCCCAATTCCCTAAGGTGGTCACCCGGGAGGTTTTTACGGTTTTTTCGACATACTGATGGTAGAAGATTTCCGCCCCGGAATGAATCGTCACCGCAATATTACGCGATGCGGCTTTTTCACGCAACTCTGATAATTTATTGAAATATTCAGTTTCCAGATCAGTTGGAATCCATTCATTAAAATGAGAAGTCGCAAAAACATGGCTGATGCCCTGATCAGCCGCTTGCTTCAGCATTTCCAGAGACTCTGTAAAATTTTTCGGACCATCATCAAATTCCGGTATCAGATGGCTGTGAATGTCGATCATTTCTTTCATAAGATACTCAATATCACTGAGTGCCAGAGTTTTTTGATTTCAATCAAGTGTAAAAAGATATGACATAAAAGCCCTCTATTTCAACAGTAAAAAATAATGATCGACATGGTTCACGAAAATGAGATACCCCCGGCCCTTTTTCAATTTACGGTGCGCCGATAGATTTTATCCAGGTACTCTATTGCTGAGAACTTAGAATACAAAAAGCCAATTGAATCTTTGTGACTTTTCTTTCATGAAAAAAATTATGAATTCCTTAGCCTGCCATGCTATCGGCAGATTTTTTGAAATCACTGTACTGCCTTTACAATGAACGATAAAGATGGTTATTGTTCGGGAGGAGTAGTTTTCCAGGAAAAAAATTAAGGCCGGTAATTTGAAATATTATTTGCAGCCTGCAGAATTTCACTCTTAATATTGGTTGCTGAATGAAGATGCATTTTTCAAACACAAGAAAATATTTTTAGATGATATGAAAAAAAGGGAACGAATCAGGGCCATTATTGCCAGAGAACCCGCCGACCGCTGCGGATTCTGGATGGGAAATCCTCATCCGGATAGCTGGCCGGGTTTGCACCACTATTTTGGCACTTCCCATGAGGAAGAATTGCGGCAATTATTGGGAGATGATTTTCGCTGGATCGAACCGTCCTCTGCTTATCAGCACCCGGCGGGAAAGCCAATTTTCGATGTGCAGCGCAAAGGAAAAGAGTTAAGCAGCGGCGGTTTTTTCTCTGATTGCGAAGATCCACGGGCGGTGGAGGACTTTGCCTGGCCTGACCCGGATTACCTGAATTTTTCGGGTATCCTTCATCAGCTGAAGACCTGCGGCGATGTCTACCGCGCCAGTGGTTTCTGGTGCCCCTTCTTCCATGATGTAGCCGATTTCATGGGAATGGATAACTACTTCCTGAAAATGTATACTCATCCGGAAGTCGTTCATGCAATTACCACCAAAATTATTTCCTTTTATCTGGAAGCAAATCGCAGACTCTTTACTCTGGCCGGCGACCTGATCGACGGATTTTTCTTTGGAAATGACTTCGGTACTCAACTGGATTTGCTGATTAGCCCGGAGATGCTGGAAGAATTTATTTTCCCCTATTTTAAGCAGTTAATTGATCAGGCGAAAAGTTTTCATAAACAAATAGTGCTGCATTCCTGCGGATCGGTATTCAAAATAATTCCGCGTTTGATGGAGATGGGAGTTGATGCTCTGCACCCACTACAGGCCCGGGCGATGAATATGCAGGCAGAAAATCTGGCCAGACACTTCCAGGGAAAAATCGCTTTTATCGGTGCAGTGGATACACAACAATTGCTTATACATGGAACACCCACCGAAATTAAAAACGAAGTCCATCGATTGATGAACGTGCTTGGTCCGTATTATGTGGTAAGTCCCAGCCATGAAGCAATCCTGCCTGACATTCCCCCGCAAAATATTGAAGCAATGGCAAAGGCTATCCAGGAGAATTAATCAGTACCGGTTTGGCAGTATAGTCCTCAACCACTCTAATCAAAAAGATATAACTGTTAAAACTCCTGGCGCTACCCCGTTGGAGAGCTGTTTTTTTTCTTTTCCCATTTTTGAAATTCAGCTTGTATATTTGTTCCTTTATGGATGGAGAAAAATAGGATGCCGCAAGCCTTCTCTGAAAACCAGGCTGCTATTATTGTCAAGAATGTTCACAAATCTTTCAAAACCGTCCAGGCGGTGCGAGGGGTGAGTCTAACCATTCCTCATGGCGAGTTTGTGGGATTATTAGGGCCAAATGGAGCCGGCAAAACCACGCTGGTAGAAATGATCGAAGGCATTCAGAAACCGGACAGCGGTGAAATAATTATTGACGGCAAACAGTGGCATGGGCATCGGGAAGAATTGCATAAAATTATCGGGATCTCTCTGCAGGAAACGCAATTTATTGATAAATTAACTGTGAGAGAAACTCTCACTCTTTTTGCCAGTTTTTATGAACTACCCTCCCGACGAGTTAATGAAATATTGGAATTAACCGGACTCATCGAGAAAAGTAAGTCCTATGTGGTTAATCTCTCCGGGGGACAACGTCAGCGCCTGGCACTGGGATTGGCCCTACTCAATGAACCGCGCATTCTGCTCCTGGATGAGCCTACCACTGGACTCGATCCTACTGCCCGCCAGGCCATCTGGAATATTCTGCTCACGCTGCGAGAGGAAAGAAAAACGTCTCTGATTCTGACCACTCATTATATGGAAGAAGCCGAATTTTTGTGCGATTACATTATCTTAATTGATCAGGGAAAAATATTGCGGGAGGGGACTTTACCCCAATTGCTGGCCGGTAAACAAAAAGCGATCGAATTTACCTTAGAAAATACACCGGGTGAAGCAATGGAGTTTCCCACCGCTCATCATTTGAACATTTACTGGGATCCTCAGCAAGCCAGAGGCACCCTGCTGGTGAAAGATCTGGACCAGGAATTGCCTTTATTTTTTACCTATTTAAGAAATCATCAACTAAAATTACAGAATCTGGAGTGCCGGCAACAAACGTTGAATGACTTATTCATTTCTCTTACCGGGAGAAAAATAGATGATGAAATTGAGAAGTAATCAGCAACTGTTCCAATTACTTATGGCTCATTTCAAAGAAATCATTCGCGAACCAGGTGTGATTTTTTGGGGAATTGTTTTTCCAATCCTGATGGCATTAGGCTTGGGAATTGCGTTTACGAAGAAAGGGGAACAAATCAAAACCCTGGCCATTATTGCTCCAACCGGTCAGGTTGAGCAGACATTGAATGAAGTCGATCGATTGTTTCAACGGCGTGGTCGCATCGAACCGGCTAGTGAAAAAACCCCTCCCCTCTATAAATTTACCCTGATCAATGAAAAAGTGGGAAATGTTACCTACCGCCTGATTCCCGCCAATTGGGAACAGGCAATAATTCTTTTAAAGCGCGGCAACATAGATTTAATTATGGAACTGAAAGATGAAAAAGTAGACTATCATTTCGATCCCGGCAAACCAGAAGCAGAACTATTATATTTTCAATTATCAAAGTTGTTAAATTCTGCACCTGGAGCGACGATTAACTCCACTGAAAATATTGAACCCCTCACTCTAACGGGCACTCGTTATATCGATTTTCTGATCCCGGGTCTCATCGCTATGGGTATTATGATGTCTTCCTTGTGGGGAATCAGTTATGGTATCATCGAAAAAAGATCCAAAAAATTATTGCGGCGTATGATTACCACTCCCATGAAAAGATCCCTGTTTTTAATTACATTGATAACGGTACGCACCGTCATGAATTTTCTGGAAGCGGCCCTGCTCTTTTTATTCGCCTGGATTTTTTTTCACATTTCCATCCAGGGAAATATTCTGGCCTTACTGCTCATGTTTGTCAATGGAAATATTGCCTTCTCTGGAATCGCTATTTTTGTGTGCTGTCGCACCGCTAACACCGAAATTGGTAACGGATTAATCAATGCCGTGGTATTGCCTTTGATGGTTTTATCGGGGATCTTTTTCAGTTATCACAATTTCCCCGATTGGAGCATCCCTTTTATTCAAAAACTACCCCTCACCATGCTGGCCGATGGAATCCGCAGCATTTTCATTGAAGGAGCCGGTTTTAATGAAACCTTACTGCCTTCTTTTATTTTGCTGCTGATAGGAACTCTTTTCTTTTCGGCCGGCTTGAAAATATTTAAGTGGTATTAAACCATGACTTCAGAAAATGTCTGAAATTTTAAAAAATCCATGGAATAAAAAAATTCCACCTTTTGATGGAAGTAAATTTAAAGGCTGAAAGATTGTCCATTTTTTATGGTAAAAATAAATTCATCCCACCCTTTTTTTAATGGATCTGCACCATCATATATTCAAAAAAAGGGTTCGGCTTTCTCCCGCTTATTCATGGTGAGCCCGGCTTTCTCTTTCGGTAAGGTGTCCGCCTCATATTTCATAAGCAAGAGCACCAATTACGAATATCCATTGACTTTTCATCCAAAATTTTTCTAAACTTATCATTATGAAGAATCAATTCATTTTAATCAGCTTTTTCGTTTTACAGGCATTTGAGATGACAGGATATTCCTCATTTCTGTTTGGATCAAATGTTTTTCAGGATGACCAGCGGGGAAATTATACCCTTCCTTTCCAGGTAAATTCTTCTCCACTTTTATTCTCTGAGGCTTCCGAAGAATCCCTCTATATAAAAGTGCTTGAATCAGGTGATCCTGACCAATATTTACATTTCTTAAGTCGATATCCACAAAGTTATTTCGGAGTGCTGGCTGCCTGTCGGTATCTGCTTCTGGAGTTGAAGCAGGGTGCCCAGTTAGAAATTCTGATCAACAATCTCAATGCCATTGGATTTCCGGCTCGGTTAATCAGTTTGTTTCCACTCATTCGCGGTAAGCCAGAACATTTACAAAAAGCAGTGGTATTTACTGACCACAAACTGCAGATGATCCTGCGTGAAAATTACTCCTCTCAATTGAAAGAGGATCCCCGGGTACGCTGGTATCTGGATTTCGACAAATTGATCGACTTTCCATTTGATGCGCTGCATCTGGCAGCCCGCCGGAATTATTTCCGGGTGCAAAGTGACCACCTGCAGTACCTTATCTCTGACAGCCTGGGATTACAGCGCGTGCAGAAAATATTTCATCGGATGAATTATATCATGGACGATCTGAGTAAAAATATCGGTTATTCTTCCACCGACGATTTATTTTCCCGCGTCTTAGACCGCGACTATCTGATGTACGGCAAGCTGAGCGTCTTCGTATATGATGCCCGGCAATTCAAAGAAACTTATCATTTAGTAAAAAGCGGCTGGTCCTATCCATTGAATGGATTAATTTTCATCGACTCCCGGCAAACCAACGAACAGCAATTTTTAGAACAATTAATTCATCAAATCAGCCACATTTTTATTGCGGGTAATTTATATGATATTCATCATTCAGCCTGCCGCTGGTTTGATGAAGGCTTTGCACAATGGGCCGCTCGTTGTTATGTAAAATATCAAACTCTGCAGCCGCTTGAAAATTCGTACCAGCAATTTCTCCTGCAGAAGGATATTCATCATTTGCGGTCAGCCGCCCATGAAATCTGGTCGAACCGAAAGAAGAAAAAAATAAAGTTTTCAACTCTTAATAAACAACTCACCAACTTAAACAATCAAAAAATTCAGCAGGAAGCAGAAACGTTATCGCTCAGCCTGATCGCTTATTTAGTAGAAACTTTTGGCAGTGAAAAACTTCTACAGGTGGCCGGTCGCATCAGCCGGGTCGGACAAAACTACAGCGAAAGGTCGCTCTATTATATCCTGGGCTGGGAATACGCTGATATTCAGAAAGGCTGGAATGAATGGCTAAGGACAGCCGAAAGCAGTGAACAAAAAGCACAATAAAGAGCGAGGTAAAGTTTCTTTTAAAAATTTGAAAAGAATTGAATTCTGGAGGATAAGATGAAAGTTTTTCCAGCACCCGATCGGTACGACAATATGATTTATAACCGTTGTGGTCGAAGCGGATTGAAGCTTCCCGCGATTTCTCTGGGACTGTGGCACAATTTTGGTGGAGTGGATGTTTTCGAAAATGCACGAGCCATGATCTATCGAGCCTTCGATCTGGGGATCACTCATTTTGATCTGGCTAATAATTACGGTCCTCCTTACGGTTCGGCGGAGGAAAATTTTGGCAGAATTTTGAAAAAAGAACTCGGCCACTATCGCGATGAACTGGTGATTTCTACTAAAGCCGGTTGGGATATGTGGCCGGGCCCTTACGGAGATTGGGGCTCCCGCAAATACTTATTAGCCAGTCTGGATCAAAGCCTCAAGCGAATGGGATTGGAATATGTGGATATTTTTTACCATCATCGTCCCGACCCCGAGACACCACTTGAGGAAACCATGGGCGCTCTGAATCAGGCAGTGCGACAGGGAAAAGCCCTATATGTCGGAATTTCCGCGTATGATGCTGAGCTTACCCGCCAGGCTTCTCACCTGCTGCGTGAGCTGGGAACACCCTGTTTGATCCATCAACCTATTTATAATATGTTCAACCGCTGGATTGAAGGAAAATTGATGAACACCCTGCAGGAAGAAGGAATCGGTTGTATTGCATTTTCCCCTTTAGCTCAGTGATTGCTCACCAATCGTTATTTAAAGGGGATCCCCAAAGATTCGCGAGCGGGTAAGAGTGGCACTTACCTTTCTCCAGAGGATATAACCGAAGATAAAATCGCCAGAGTTCGAAAACTTCATGCGATTGCTCAGCGGCGTGGTCAAAGCATGGCTGAGATGGCTATTGCCTGGATTCTGCGCCTGAAAGGAATAACATCCGTGTTGGTCGGTGCCAGTCGCGTGGAACAGATTAATGACAACGTATCCGCTCTGAAGAATCTACAGTTTACGTCCGATGAACTGGCAGAGATTGATGCAATTTTAAAATGATTCCTGTTTGTATATAACCACAGAAAAATTGTATCTAAAACAATTAATTTACAGAACCCTGGAGAAAAAAATGAATACATCAAAAAAAATAATCTGTTATTGTTTAACATTGCTCAGTGTCAGTTGTGGAATATGCTTTTTTTCCTGTTCTTCGCGGCCATCCCTGCCTGTGACGCGCAGCGAAAATATTCAGGATACTCTGCACGGCGTCATAGTAGCCGATCCCTATCGTTGGTTGGAAAACTGGCAGGATCCAGCCGTCCAGAAATGGAGCGATCAACAAAACCAGTATGCGCGCTATTATCTGGATCGGCTACCCAATCGTCAGGCACTTGAAAATCGCCTCGGCCAGATCTATCGACAGGCGACTCCGGGTTATTTCGATTTACAGTGGATAGGTGGAAAATTTTTTGCGATAAAAACGCAACCTCCTTTGAATCAGCCCTTGTTAGTCTACCTCACTTCCCTTGACGACCCAGTCAGTGAAAAAATTATTCTCAATTTAAACGTTTTCGACTCCACTCATCAAACCTCTATGGATTGGTATAAACCCTCTCCCGATGGGAAGCTGGTAGCAGTTTCACTATCGGTAGGAGGAAGTGAAACGGGCAATGTGCATATTTTTGATAGTGAGACTGGCCAGCAGGTGTTTGAGGTCATTCCATGGGTCAATAAAGGAACCGCTGGTGGCGATCTGGCCTGGGTGCAAGATGGAAAAGGATTTTATTACACCCGTTATCCTCATCCCGGAGAACGAGCTGAATCGGATCTCAATTTTTATCAACAGGTATGGTTTCATCAACTGGGTACATCCATTGAACAAGATCGCTATATTATTGGAAAAGAGTTCCCGCGGATTGTGGAAATTCGGCTCAATGTAGACCCAATCAGTAACATTCTATTGGTTACTACCCAATATGGTGATGGAGGAATATTTGCCCATTATCTGGTTTACCCCGATGGTAAATCTCGACAATTAACCCGCTATGAAGATAACGTCATCGAAATTCAATTTGCGCCCCGCCATTCCCTGATGCTGATTTCACGGCAGAACGCACCAAAAGGTCAGATCTTAACATTGCCCCTATCCAATCCAGATCTGAAAAAAGCCAGGATACTGATCCCGGAAACAGAAAATGCTATTTGCTCTGAGTTTGGAGAAGAATCTCTGGTCGCTCCCTTACAAAATTTGATCTACGTGACGTACCAGATGGGCGGTCCTGCTGAAATTGTCACTTATAACTATCAGGGAAAACGGGAAGTTGGACCAGATTTGCTACCGGTGGCAAGTATTCATGAAATTACTCCACTGGAGAGTGATGAGATTCTGTTTTACACTTCTTCCTATCTGGTTCCACGCAGCTGGTTTCATTATCAGCCGAAAGAAAAAGTGACCAGGAAATTGGCAATCTCTTCCCGGAGTTCAGTGGATTTCTCAGATTGCGAGGTACGCCGCGAATTCGCCATTTCTAAAGATGGAACACGTATCCCGATCAATATCATTAAACGAAAGACCGTATCACTTGATGGAAATAATCCAACCATCCTGTATGGTTATGGTGGATTTGGGATTAGTGAGACTCCTCATTTTAGTGCTTCTTTGCGGGTATGGATTGAGCAGGGTGGGATTTATGCAGTCGCCAATCTGCGCGGAGGTAGTGAATATGGTGAAGAATGGCATCGGGCAGGAATGTTGACAAACAAGCAGAATGTGTTTGATGATTTTGCAGCTGCAATGAAATACTTGATAGAAAATCGGTATACCAATCCGCAGAGGCTAGCCATCACGGGTGGTTCCAATGGAGGCTTGTTGATGGGCGCCATGATCACTCAGCATCCAGAGCTTTTTAAGGCCACCGTTTCATCAGTGGGAATTTATGATATGCTGAGAAATGAATTATCGCCCAATGGTTCATTTAATATTCCAGAATACGGTACGGTGCAGAATGAAGAACAGTTTAAAGCCATGTATGCCTATTCTCCTTATCATAACGTAAAAGATGGTACAGCCTATCCGGCGGTATTATTTATGACAGGTGCCAATGATCCCAGGGTAGATCCAATGCAATCTCGCAAGATGACCGCTCGCTTGCAGGCGGCTAACCGTTCACAGAATCCGATTTTACTGCGCACCAGTTCAACGACCGGTCACGGTGGGGGCACGCCTCTGGAAGAAAGAATCAAAGAAGCGGTAGACCGATACAGCTTTTTGTTTTATCAGCTGGGAGTAAACTATAAACCGGTTCAATAATTTTAAGAAGTAAAAATAAATTTATATAAAAAAGAAAACGTGACTCTATAGGAAATACGCCTCTTTGAAATTAGATTGAAATTTCAACCACTATTCAATAATGATCTTCTAGACGCTTTTGGGCTCAGGAGACCCGTTATTATTCCCTGAAATATTTACTGAATAATTTTTTATGATAGCCGATAAAAAGAATAACGGCTAAAGTGGTGAGGAATGCAAATTGTTAAAACCACTATTAATCATTGTGGGATGGATGTTTCTTATCGGGATAGGCCAGGCCCAAAGAGAGGCTCTGTTCTCCGGTGGAAATCCAGTTTTTCACCGCGAGAAGTGCACTATTCCTTTTGAACGTAAAGGTCATAAAATATATGTACCGGTTACTCTTCAACAATCCAGAAAAACCTATCAATTTATTCTGGATACCGGTGCATTTAGCAGTATTAGCCAGGAACTTACTAAAGAATTACGGCTCAATACAGCCCAGGCATTATCGGTCGGTACCGAAATTAGACAGGCTCATCTGGTGAAGGAAAAAGTGTCCATTCGGTTGGGAGACATGGAGGTGGAAAATTTTAGAATGGTAGCGATGGACTTTTCTTATTTTTACCAGACCGATCCCGATCTGGATGGTTTTCTGGGATCAGATTTTCTGAGGTATTTTTATGTCCATATCAATAACCCGAAGCAGGAACTTGTTCTTTCTCAATATCCCTTATCTTATCCATCAGATCGCCCCTGCTATCAAATAAAATTGCAGGAAAGAGACGAAGCATCTCGACCTAAAACGCAATGCCAGATAAACGACCGCTGGTCATCTGAGGCATTGATAGATACCGGTGCCCCTTTTACTATCGTTTTTCCGCTCTCGCTGCTTAACAAACAGGACTGGCGACGTTTTCCATTAATCGAATCAATCGGAGTCATGGCCAGTTGGCCTAATAGCTCAATTCAAAAAAATTATTTAACCCGCATCGAACGCCTCAAAATGGGAATGCTTGAGCTCAATAATATTCCGGTTATTTTTTCCAATACCGATGATATCGTTGTTGGACAGGAATTATTGTCACAGTTTCAGATTTTTCTGAATTATCCAGACCATGAAATGATTTTGGTACCAGCCGGGAAAATATTCTTCAAATCGAACTATTTTTCCACCGGTTTAAAAGTAAGCAAAGCCAATGATGGCCGTACATTTATAGCAGCGGTATGGAAAGGATCGGCTGCCGAGCAGGCCGGCTTACTTCCCGGGATTGAAATCATTAAAATAAACTCGATAGCCGCTCCTGGTTTATCACTTACCGAAATCAATCGGGTACTGAATGACGATCGAATCACCGCTATTGAAATGGTGGTGAAAAAGGATGAGGAGGAAAGGAAAGTACTACTGCAAAAAGCCTTCTTATTACCAGTTAATAACTGACCAATCAAGGGTTACCTAAATTCTGCTCGCCCTTTTCCAGTTAAATATTCAAATCAGTTTATCTCCCCAACCTATCAATCCAATCAAATCACTTCACTGGTATTATTTGAGATTTCCCTTTTGAAAATGGATTACCGCGAACATGATGAAATTAAAAAAACAGATCACATCCATGCGAGGGAAGAAAGGTCAAAGTATCTTGAATGACAGGTTTATTTTTCCTATTTACCGATGGCAATTAAAGTAAAAAAGCCCTGTCCCCTACCACGAACAGAGCCTTCAAATTATTAACTATTAACTATTAAATATTAAATATTAAATATTACCTGGCTTCCCATGGGAAAGTCGTGCCCTTATAAATCTGATCTTTTCGTCTTTTTTCCAGTTGTTCTTTCTTATAATTTTTCCAGGCATCATTCTCGATCAGTTTTTGTATTTTCATCACCGCGTCGATCACCGCTTCTGGTCGTGGCGGACAACCAGGGATATAGACATCTACCGGGACAAAGCGATCAATTCCCTGGATCAGAGTATAGGTATCGAAAATTCCACCGCTGGAGCAACAGGCGCCCATGGCAATGCACCATTTAGGTTCTGGCATCTGATCCCAGATTCGTTTCAGAATGGGCATTTCTTTTATAGAAACCCGTCCGGCCACAATCATTAAGTCACTCTGGCGGGGAGTAAATCGAATTGCTTCTGCTCCAAAGCGAGCCATATCATAGCGCGAGGCCAAAGTAGCCATGAATTCAATCGCGCAGCAGGCTGTTCCAAACGGCATCGGCCACAACGAATTCTTACGAGCCCAGTTAATTACTTTATCAATTCGGGTCGTCACCACATTTTTAGCAGATCCTTCACCAACCATTTATGTTTTCTCCTGATTTTTCAATTACCGTTTTTTTAGTCTTAAAACAATTAAAAATAAAATAGTTTCCGGTAAAATTAAAATTCTTTTTTTAATTTAGACTTAATAAATCATTCCAGATTTTTCTAGCGCTTAGTTTTTAAACAAAACTACCTGATGATATGTCTGGAAAAGATGTCAAAATTTGTCTTTTTTTCAGGGTGTGAATTCTTTAAATTCCTTGCGGAACATTTTTAAAACCTTCGGTGTTAGGTGTTGAGAAGGAAAAAGCAAGGAGTGAATATGCGAAAGCTATTCAGTATGATAGTAGTTATTTGTGTACCCTTTCTGCTGTTTGCCCAACTGAAGGAAAGTAGTAAATTACCTTCATTCTCGCAGGTGGGATTACGACCAAACAGCAATTTAGTATTGGGATTCTTAAATCCTGATAAACTTCGCATGCATCATACCTTTTCCATGAGCTATATGAGTATGGGCCGATCCGGCGGTATGATGGTGAACAGTTATTTAAACACGATCGATTATCAGATTAGTCATCCACTTTTTCTCAGATTAAATCTGGGTATTGCCAATTCCCCATACAATTCATTTAACAATCCCGCTCTGAATAATACCCAATTCTTTGGTGGTGCTGAACTTTTCTATCGCTTTAATGAGAACAGTCAGATTAAAGTAGGTTTTGATGTTCGTCCCGGTTTTTACGGACCGTATTATTATGAGCCCGGATTTTATCGTAACGGAAATGAGTGGTAAAGCAGTTGAGGAGAAGTTGACGTTTGGCCAGAAGAGTACGGAGAGATTTATCCAATAAGAAAATCAGAAAAATTGTTGAGCAAAAATTAACCGAAAGTCGTAAGCCGACCCCGACACAAAAACCGTCTTCTTTTTCATTCCATCGTCTATTTAAGCGTACTTTTTATCTGCTCATTTTAGCCAGCGTGGGTTTTCTCGTATATATTGTCATCACCTCACCGGCACTATTAAATTTATTCAGTGAGCAAAATCCTGCTGTACCCAGGCGCCCGAATCTTCAGGCAAAATCCAAAACTATTTCCAGTAGAACCACAGCTGAAAAACCACCTGATTCTCAACCGACCATTCAACCCGTCAAACAAAAAATGCAAGTTGAAGTACTCAATGGATGTGGAATAAAAGGCATTGCCGCCACTACGACCGATTATCTGAGAAAATCGGAAATAGATGTCGTGTTCAGCGGCAATTATACCCGTTCCGATGTCGCTCAATCAATGGTCTTAGACCGGGTAGGGAACAAAAGCCACGCGGAGAAAATTGCCGATATTTTAGGGATAAAGAATGAGCAAATAAAAACCGAAATCAATTTAAGTCGGCAATTGGATGTTACGGTAGTGCTGGGTAAGGATTACTTTGAACTCAAACCATTTAAACCATAATTCAGGAAAAAATATTGAAGGCACAGCAAATAGCACAGCGAGCCGCCCAACTGGCCTGGGAAAAAAAGGGAAATGATATTGTGATCCTGGATGTGAAGAAACTGACTGATATCACGGATTACTTTGTGATTATCAGCGGAGAATCCGATCTTCATGTTAAAGCCCTTTGTGATTATCTGGAGGAAAAGTTAGAACAGGAACAGGTGAAGGTATGGCATCGAGAGGGGTATAGTAATCTGAACTGGGTTCTGCTGGACTATGTGGACGTTGTCGTTCACATTTTCAGGGAACAGACGCGACAGTACTACGAACTGGAAAAATTATGGGGTGATGCCCATATCATTCGGGTTGAAGAAGATGCCAAAAACAGAATCGTATTTGCAGAATAAAATACAGCAAGCGCTACAAGCACTTTCCCTGCCTATTGTAGATTATTCTTTAGACGTTCCAAAGACTGAATCCCATGGTGATTTAAGCACTAATGTGGCTTTAGTATTAGCTCATCAGCTTAAACAAAATCCACGTGAATTAGCACAAAAGCTCATCAATAAGATGGATATGGATCGGGAGGTAATTGATAAAATGGAAGTTGCCGGTCCAGGATTTATCAATTTTTTTTATTCCCCGCGTTACCTCCAGGAATTTGTTCATATTATTTTGCAGCAGGGATCCAAATATGGGCGCTCTCAGCTGGGTAAGAATAAAAAAGCCCAAGTAGAATTCGTCAGCGCCAATCCCACTGGTCCTCTCACCATCGGTCATGGCCGACAGGCAGTAATTGGAGATACCATCGCCAATTTTTTAGAATGGTGCGGTTATCGGGTCACTCGTGAGTATTACTTCAATAATGCCGGCCGACAGATGCGGGTCCTAGGTGATTCCGTTCGTTTGCGGTATCGGCAGCTGCTGGGGGAAAAAATCGATTTTCCGGAAGATTATTATCAGGGTGAATATATCATCGATATCGCCAGAAGTTTGAAGGAAAAATATTCGGATTCTCTCCGGCAGTATGGCGAGCAGGAAATTGATATCTTCAAAGAAACAGCCGAAAAAATTATCTTTGAGGATATCAAAAAAACACTGCAACGGCTGGGAATCAAATTTGATGTATATTACAACGAGAAAGATCTTTACGACAATGGTGAAATCGACCGCGTCATTCAGCTTCTAAAAAAGAAAAAACTGGCTTATGAAAAGGATGGCGCTTTATGGTTCCGCTCCACCGCCTTCGGTTTAGAGCAGGATCGGGTTATTCTTAAAAATACCGGTGAACCGACTTATCGTCTGCCTGATATGGCCTATCATCGCACTAAATTTGAACGGGGATTTGATCTTATAGTAGATATTTTCGGAGCCGACCATGTGGCAACCTATCCCGATGTTCTGGCGGGCATCAGAGCGCTTGGATATGATGTTTCAAAAGTTAAAGTCCTCATTCATCAGTTTGTTACCCTGTATCAGGGAAAAGAAAAAGTGAAAATGTCCACCCGCCGGGCCAACTTTATTACCCTGGATGAACTCATCGATGAGGTGGGAGTGGATGTCACCCGCTGGTTCTTTCTGATGCGCAGCATGGACAGCCACTTAAATTTTGATCTGGTATTGGCCAAAACCCAATCGGATGAGAATCCGGTATATTACAACCAATATGCCCATGCCCGCATTTGCAGTATTCTGCGAAATGCCGCCGAGCGGGAAATCAAATTTGAAAAACCAGCTACCTTGAAATTATTACAGCATCCTCTGGAATATACCCTGATCAAAAAAATGATGGAATTCCCTCTGCTCGTTGAGCGCTGTACAGAAGATTTCACTCCGCATTTATTGACACAATATCTATCTGACTTATCCACAGCTTTTCATAAATTCTATACGGAATGCTGGGTATTGACTTCCGACAAAGAATTATCGCAAGCCAGATTGGCATTGTGTGAAGCTACCAGGACTGTTCTGGCCAATGGCTTCGCCATTCTGGGAGTAACGGCCCCAGAATCGATGTAAGGAAAAAGCAGTTTTTTTTCAGGAAACAGACGAATATCGCTTTGATTTTTAATAAAGACATCTTTGCGGCAAAATGAATCTTAATTTCGCAAATGTTATGAATACTTAGTTGAAAAAAGTCCGGTTTTTGGAGATGCTAATATGTCTATTTTAGTTGTTGGCTCTATTGCCCTTGACTCGGTCGAAACACCCTTTGGAAAAGCCACCGATTCTCCCGGAGGTTCCGCGTTATTTTTCAGTGCGGCTGCCAGTTTTTTTGCTCCGGTAAAAATAGTGGGAGTAGTGGGAGAAGATTTTGATTTTTCCATTGTAAACTTTCTCAAAAAAAAGAAAGTTGATTTCAGCGGCATTCGAATCGAAAAAGGACAGACCTTCCGCTGGGCAGGACGCTACCACCCGAATATGAATCAACGCGATACTCTATATACACATTTAAACGTTTTCGAATTTTTCCAGCCAGTGATTCCTGCTCACTATCGCACCTCTAAGTATGTATTTCTGGCTAATATTGATCCCGTTCTCCAGGCAAAGGTACTGGATCACATTCCTTCACCCATTCTCACTGTTCTGGATACCATGAATTTCTGGATTTCTGGAAAACGACCGGAACTTATGGAGGTAATCCAGCGGGTTGATGCTTTTATCCTGAATGATGAAGAAATAAAAGAATTAACTGGAGAAATTAATCTCTTTCTGGCCGCTCAACGGCTGTTGAAATGGGGTCCAAAAGTTTTAATCATCAAAAAGGGAGAACATGGAGCGTTATTGATCTCCAAAACCGATTATTTCTCTGTTCCGGCCTACCCGGTAAGTCAGGTGGTTGATCCCACCGGAGCGGGGGACTCA
>CAYMXZ010000051.1:0-2514 GCA_964394475.1 uncultured Caldithrix sp.
AAGAATGGAGCTGAGATCCCAATAACCGATGGCGCTACTGCTCGTGCGATTACTCCACTGATCACTGGCTACATCATAAGCGAAGACATTGCCATACGAATCAAAAAGATAAATAATTCCAGCCAGGTATTCGGCCGTCACTCCCCAGGTCTGAGTGTTTGGGCTGTTCGCCATGTACACCCATTGTTTGGAAACAAGATCGTACTTTCGGTTAAGCTGAGGCCCATAACGCCAGCCGCTGAGCAAATAGACACTATTTCCCACTAAAACTGATTCCACATCCCACATCTCATTATCTGGAATTGAGCCATGATAACTCCAGGCAGTTCCGTCAAACTTATAGATGTCTGGATAGAGAATCGATCCCGCCCAATTATTCGATCCTCCAAAATAATAAATGGTGTCTCTCCATACCTCCGCTGTGCCAGCACCAATGGGGAGCGGCAGATTAGGTATTTGTTGAGCGGGTAGAAATGATGAAATGATGAGAACCGAAACCAAAATCCATAGCCAATTTTTCATATGATCTCCATTAGAATTCGTGATGAAATGCGGTCTGCTAAAAGGATATCCTTTTCTCCCGGCAGATTATTTTTATGTCACTTCCGATATGGTTTAACTTTTATGAATACTCGGATTATTATTTTGTTCATTCATCTGCCAACAAACTTCGGATTCCATCTATGACAGGTAAAAATCAACTGAACCTTGATAGATTTATGAAAGGAGGTGTTTAAAAAATCTTCTCTTTTTCTTATTTTTTAATTAATAGATCAATTGCTTAATAAAATGTTGTAAAAAATAAGGAAAACAATGAATAAAGATGGTGATTATCATCACAGGGTGTATTCTTTTTCTCGAATCAGCAAAAAACCTATCCTCCCCCTAGATGAGCCTTTTGAACTATTTTCAGATTAATCGTGAATTTGTTATTGCTGCTGATTAGTGGTCATCATTTTTTCATTGCAGAAATTGTTGATATTTAGAAGCGAACTATAAGGTTGATTATTTACATTCCTGACTTTTCTGAATAGTATAGGACATCCCATTTAATGAAACTTTTTCCCTGGCTACGCCCAGAGTATAAATTGAAGTTTCATGGTCCGTATTTATCAATACGAGTTGGGGCTTTAATCCATCGACTTCAATTCGCCATTTTCCTTGCGTCCTGGCCATTGAACGATAGCTGCCATTTGAGCAAAGATGAATCTGATCGAGAGGAGTTTTTAAGGAAGAAGAAGCCTGACTGCTGTCTGCTGGTAAAACTATTTTCTGCAGGGTCATTCCTGCCAGCTTTTTCTGCCACTCTTTTACAAGTAGGCCGGGCTCCGGTTTGTTGAAAGTAACGGTACGAGATATTTTTTCTGCAATCGATTGATAATATTTTTCCTGCGCTAAAGGACCTGCAAAGAGAAATATAATGTTTTTAGCATGCGGTCCGATTTTCGCTATGGCCTGTCCCCGATATAAACTGCTGGAGTAATTCCGGGATAATTCTGACGCTTTATATTCCACCTGTCCAACAGGTTGTAAAACAATATTATCCCCCAGATTTTGAATAGCATTCAGATACTTTTCCAGATCGTTCTGATGGTAATCTGATTTAAAAATAGCCAGACCAATGCCGGCCCTGGTATCCGAAGTCATTACAAATGCTTCGGTAGTCATCGCTAATCCACCTTTCCATTCACGAGGGATAATAAATGAAAGACCGTATGAAGGAAAATAAACCCGAGTCCCGGGATCATACTGTATACCCATTTGAACAATTTCTCCCTGCGCCAGTAGTACCTGACCGACAAACAATAAAATGAGAAATACTCTCATAACATCCTCCAGCACAAAGTTTAAAAACACCGGCCTGTTTTTATACCAGGCCGGGTATCCTTTCTATCATCGGTATTTTGGAGGAATGATGAATAGAAATATTTTATTTTTAGACAGAATCACAGCAGAATCACTTAATTAAAAGACCTTCTTTACAGGTCTGGTTGTAAGAATGAATAAAAACTTTCAGGGTGTTAAATTCATCCTGCTCACTGCTCAAAAATTATTCATTTTATGAATCCTATGAGATCAGGTTAACCAGTTGATACCAGCGGTTTTGAAATTATCCGATGAGGTAATTTCATTTTAAGACAGGATAACATGATTGACAGGATGGATTAGAGTATTTTTCTCCTTGATTATTAAAAACTTTTTGTAGAACCTCAGGAATTTAATTATCAGGTCAATAAACTTATTCATTTTAAGACAGGATAACATGATTTACAGGATAGATTGGAATATTTTTCTCCGTAATTATTAAGAGCTTTTTATAGAACCTCAGGAAATTATTTATCTGGTCAATCATGTTATCCTGTCAATTACTTTATCAGGTCAATAAACTGATTCATTTTAAGACAGGATAACATGATATACAGGATGGATTGGAGTATTTTTCTCTTTGATTGTTAAGGGCTTTTTATAGAACCTCAGGAAATTATTTATCTGGTCAATCATGTTATCCTGTCA
>CAYMXZ010000051.1:2614-5169 GCA_964394475.1 uncultured Caldithrix sp.
TACTTTATCAGGTCAATAAACTGATTCATTTTAAGACAGGATAACATGATATACATGATGGATTAGATTATTTTTCTCCTTAATTATTAAGGGCTTTTTATAGACTTTCAGGAATTTATTTAACAGGTCAATCATGTTATCCCGTCAACTAATTTATCAGGTCAATAAACTTACCGCACAGAATTCCCATCTCTTTATTTCATCAATATCATTTTCATTGTCTTCTGGTAGCTTCCAGTAGTAAGGCGATAAAAGTAAATTCCGCTGGGCAGTGAACTACCCTGAAATTCTGCAACATGATGTCCAGCCTGTTTATAATCATTTACCAGTTCAGCCACCTTTTGCCCCAGACTGTTGTATACTTCCAGTTGAACCAGACCTGCCTGAGGCAAGTTATATCGGATCTGAGTAACTGGATTAAACGGATTGGGATAATTGTGCATTAATTCAAATTTTACCGGCATACCCGCTAATTGCTCATTGTTAATAGCAGTAGCAACAGAAAAGGCCAGATCATCCACAATATAATAAGATCCAGGATGGGGAAGACCTGCCTGGGGCTCATCGATGGTGATCTGGATGATACATTTATCGGGAATGTCGGACATAAAATAATCAATGGGCACGGTGAACTGGGTAAAAGTAGACGTGGCGTCTGCAATAAAAAGCGTCCCGCTACCCACCACGTTGTCATTATTATACATTAAAATGATGATACCAAAATTGTCACTACTAACCGGAGAAAATTGGTAATAACCGATTAATGCGCTATAACGTTCATTTACTGAAAATCCCTCACCCAATTGTCCAGATATAATTAATGGAATGAGAGTATCACCAGTAATTATGGTGATGACCTCACCCTTTAAAGCGGCTTCACCAGTATGACCGGGACTTTCTGGAGTGACCGGGGTTCCAATACCAAAGAAGTTGGTCGTAAACCAGCCACTGGGATTTCCACCGGGCCATTGCTCGAAACCTGAATTAGGAATTTGAGAAAAACCAGTGGTGGTAATTAACAAGATGAACACAGATGACAGTTTTCTATAAATATTTTTCATTGAATTCTTCCTTCCTTTATTAAACAGGGAGAAGACCTGTAATCTTCTCCCTGTTGTTTAGATTGACTGCTATGAGATTCGGTTATTTCATCAACATCATTTTCATCACTTTTTGATAACTGCCGGCATTGATGCGATAGAAGTAAATTCCACTGGCAAATTGAGTCGCTTCGAAAGCAACGACATGATATCCAGCGGGCTTGAATTCGTTTACCAAATCGGCAACCTTTTGGCCCAGACTATTATAAACTTCTATTGTCACATGAGCAGACTGAGGAATACCATAACTAATCTGTGTGGTAGGATTGAATGGATTTGGATAGTTCTGGAACATTGTAAATTCAGTTGGAATCTGATTGGCAAACGGATTAATGGCATTCGGTTCACGCACGTGCAAGATGTAATCCTGCGTCGTAACCCCACCTCGACCATCATCAACTGCAATGGTTATTGGATGGAAACCTGCCTGGCTGGAGTTGGGTGTACCCTGCACCAGACCACTGGTGGCATTGATCGACAGGAAAGCCGGAGCCGTTGTCAGACTATACGTCAGAGTATCCCCATCGTCATCGTGGGCTATTACTTGATACTGATAGAGAACATTGATATTTGTGGCCGTATCCGGAACAGAAGTAATTACCGGTACATGGTAATTGAATCCGAAAATATACTCATCGGCCCCGATGTCCGGGAAACCTGGATCACGCAGATCTCCGTCAATATCTTCACTAACCGCTGTTAACGGAGTGGCGGAACTATCTGGAGCAATTCCCCGGACGTGCAGATTGGTGTTGCTAATGAATCCCGGTACAGCAGAAATGGAATGAGCATCTTTCCCGCTGGCTGTCTGTAGGGCCGCCAGATTGGCATGATTGGTATTATTCCAATAGGCCAGATTGCCACCGGTAGTATAAAGATCGTTGTAATCGCTGGTTGTCATTGCATTACCGTTACTCACCACATAGGCATAGCCGCCGTTGGAAGCCGCCAGGATGTTATTGACCAGATTGAGGTTGGCACTGGAATAATCTTCGAAGGCCCGGGAGTCGGTATTGCCCAGGGCATTGACGCTGTTATAGTAGAAATTCTGATAGTTATTGGAATAGGAATAAATAGCCTTACCGCTGTTGCCAAAGTCGGTGACGAAGTTGTTGGCGATGAGTCCGGGCGTACCGCCGGGAGGAGTGCCACCGGTACAGGCATACATATACAGGCCATAGGTGTTGGTCACGCTGATCTGGTTCTTGGTCACCACCAGGGCGCCGTTGCAGTAGGTAAGTTCGATGCCGCGGTCCGAGAGGGCCGTGATGACGTTGCCGCTGATCACCGGCGCCAGATGGTAGTTGAGCTCAATACCGCGGCGGACATTGTTAAAAGTGTTGTTGAGGACTTGGGTACCGGAAGCCAGAGTGGTGGTATTGATTCCGTCGATATGAAGGCCGGTGCTGCCGTTGTTGAAGGTATTATTCTGGAAAATCCGGGGAGTCAGAGTGG
>CAYMXZ010000051.1:5269-13845 GCA_964394475.1 uncultured Caldithrix sp.
AATGGCCGAGGGAGTACTCACTACCAGGGCATAGCCACCGGCGGGAGCGGCCAGGATGTTATTGACCACATTGAGATTGGCGCTGGCATAATCTTCAAAGGCCCGCGAGTCGGTATTGCCGGGGACGTTGATGCTATTGAAGTAGAAGTTCTGATAGGTATTCGCATAGGAATAAATGCCTCGCCCGCTGTTGCCGAAGTTGGTGAAGAAGTTATTGGCCACCAGGCCAGGCGTACCACCGGGCGGTACCCCGCCATCACAGGAAGACATATAGAGGGTATAGGTGTTCACCGCACTGACTTTGTTTTTGGTGACCACCATCGCGCCGTCACAGTAGGTGAGCTCGATGCCGCGGTCGGAGAGGGCGGTGATGGTATTGCCGCTGATCACCGGCGCCAGCTGGGAGGTGAGCTCAATCCCCCGTCGCACGTTGCTGAAGGTGTTATTGAGAATCTGGGTACCACTGGCCAGATTGGTGGTATTCACTCCCTCTGCAATAATTCCTGTACTGCCATTATTAAAAACGTTATTGCTAATTATGAGTGAGTTTGAATTGGTGGTGGTAGGATCAGAAAATACTATTGCCAGATTATTATTGGGACCGGTAGTAGTGACTCCATTTAAAATGCAGTTCTGAATTCGATTATTGTTGGCATTATCGCCTACCACGAAAATTCTTCCGTAAGAAGTCCCGGTGGCAGTCAGCGTCATGTTTTGAAAAGTAACATAATCTGCCCCATTAAAACGAACAATGTAATTCGCAGAAGAGGTAGGGGCGAAACTCAAAATGACATCGGCGGCATTTCCACTCTGAGCTTGAAAAGTGACCGTATTAGTGGCACTGCTCCCGGTGAGATTATTAATTTCAATTTGTTCATTATAAGAACCGCTTAAGACATTAAATGTCACGGCACCGCTTACACCCTGAGCATTCAGGGCATTGACGGCAGCGGTAAAAGTGGTGTAATTGCCCCCGCTACCAATAGTATATGAGCCAGAAAGCTGTGCCATCATCGAAGAAGGAATAATAAACATCACAAACAGTATAAATAACGCATGAACAATACTTCTTCTCTTACTTTTTGTGCCTAAATTATTGATCATTTTTTTCTCCATAATTTGTTTTAACCTAATTTCACATACTTCACTAAAACTATACCACAAATGAACTGCTCTTTCACTTATTTTCTTCTGGTCATTGCCATCCTCCTTGTGAATAAATAGTTTTCTATTGATTGATTTTAGGTAACCTTAAATCATTTCCATTAAATTTTTAGTCTGGTTGGCATTAAATTGCTTGATAACAGAGTTGGTCTCGTCCTGTAAAGGGGAGGATAATTTCTCCATCATTTCTTTCAACCATTGAAGATCATTGGCTACATCGAGTGATAATCTCTGGGAAAACAATGAATCAATAATTTTCCAGATGCCAGATGATTCGATTTTTAATACATAGTGAAAATGAGTAGAATGGTTCTTTAAAGGAATTACATAGCGCTCATCGGTGATGTGAATTTTACCAAGCCGACATTGAGAAATAATATGTTTATTTTGGGTGCAATCAATAACTTTAAGATGGGTATTTATTTTTTGATTGAATAAAGGGAAATAGTTTTGTTTCATCATGAGCAGGGTGGGATCGTTATTGTTTATGTTTAGAATATCGATCCGGCGGGAGCGCCATTTCCAATCATTATGATAGTCACTAATAAAAGAAAAGACTTCTTCGATTGGTAAATGAATGATAACAGCTGCTGATAAAATTGACATTTTTACCGACTCCTTGCAATTTTACACGATATAAAATTACGATGAATTAAAAGCGTTTCGCTAACGCTCCTGTGTCAATCTTTGACACTGGTGTTGCATTTGCAGAGATGATTCTTATTTTATCCACGAATCACACAGATTCATTCGAAGGAATGAGGATGTATAATGAGAGATTGGAGATTCGTGATGATTCGTGAAATTCGTGGATGGGGTATTTTGTTATGTCCACGAATGCCACAAATATATGCGACAGAATGAGGATGTATAATGAGAGATTGGAGATTCATGATGATTCGTGAAATTCGTGGATAAAAAATTATTCTGATTTTTCCAGATATTCGGAAGGGGAGCAATTGAATTGTCGGCGGAAAGCCTTGGCAAAATAGGAGAGATTGTTAAAACCGACTTCATAGGCTACTTCTGACACTGTGGAACCTTGTTTTTGCAGTAGCTGAGCTGCCCGTTTCAGTCGAATGGTGCGGATAAATTCTCCGGGTGTTTGTCCCGTTAATCCGGTGAGCTTGCGATGGAGTTGACTTCGGCTTATAAAAAGTTCTCGGGCAAAAAATTCTGTCTCAAAATCCGGATCACTTAAATTTTTTTCCACTACCGCAATGGCTTTTTTAAGGAATTCCTCATCGAGAGAAGTAACCGTAACCGCCGATGGTTCAACCAGCAACTCTCGTTTAAATTTATCCTTCAATCGTTGACGCTGGTCGATTAGATTTTTCACTCGCACCAGTAATTCTCGCCGTTCAAACGGTTTTATTAAATAGTCATCCGCACCTGTTTCTAACCCTTCTAATCGGCTTTCATGGGAAGCTCGAGCAGTTAATAAAATAATGGGGATATGTGAAGTATTGATATCGGATTTCAGGCGACGACAAAATTCTATTCCATCCATTACCGGCATCATGATATCGCTGATAATTAAATCAGGGGTAGTATCGGTTGCCTTTCTTAATCCTTCTTCGCCGGTAGCTGCCTCTAATAGCTTATATTCAGTGGCCAGAATAGACGATAAATAATACCGTACATCGGCGGAATCTTCCACGATGAGAATGGTTGGCACATGCAGACTCGTCGGCTCTTTTCTTTTTATTTGAGGTGAATCTTTTTCTTTTGACCCATTGTGAGTATTTGCCGATTCAACTTGATCGTGAATTTCTACCTGATTTTTTGGAATTTCTTGCGATTCGAGTATGATTTCGCTGTCATTTAGATGCGATCGACCCCTGGGAATCTGCAAGGTAAAAGTGCTCCCTTTTCCTGGTTCGCTTTGCACCGAGATGTACCAATGATGCAGATCGACCAACTCTTTTACTAAAGCCAGTCCAATTCCTACACCACCAATACTCCTTTGCAACGAATTATCAATCTGATAAAATCGATCAAAAATCTTTGTTTGTTGTTCGGGAGAAATTCCAATACCGGTGTCGGCGATGGAGATACAAATATACTCATCTCCTATTTTTTGTAAAGAACTGGCTGGTGCATTGGAGAGGGTGGTAACCCGAATATTAATTTTCCCGCCAGCGGGAGTAAATTTCAGGGCATTCGATAACAGGTTATTGATAATTTTTTCAAATTTATCATGATCAATCCAGGCCAGGCATTGTTCGCTGTCGCTGTCAAATTTAATCTGGATTCCTTTCTTTTCTGCCAGAGAATCAAATGAATATGCCAGGCCTTTTAATAATGGGATTAAATTTTCTTCGCGGGCTCGCAAAGCTAGCACCCCCGCCTCCAGTTGAGATAAAGCTAAAGATTGATCGATCAGTTCCCTGAGACGCCGGCTACTGCGGGAAATTAATTCATATGTCTTTTTCACATTGCCTTTGAAAGAACCACTGTGCAATTGTTCGATAGGTCCGGTGATTAACATCAGGGGAGTTCTGAATTCATGGGACAGATTGGCAAAAAAACGTGATTTGAGTTTCTCTAATTCCTGAAATTTGCGGGTCTCAATAGTCTGCAAATTCAATTGATGACGCAAACGCACTCGGTTCATTTCATATCGACGAATAGCATACAGAATACCGATGATTACCATTAGATAAGCCAGGTAAGCCCAGGTGGTTTGCCACCAGGGAGGGGAGATGATGAAAGGAAAAGTAACCTCCGTTTCATTCCAGATCCCGTCACTGTTGCTGCCCTTCAGGCGAAAGAGGTATTTACCCGGATCCAGATAGGTGTAGGATACAAAGTTGCGCTTTCCGGCGTTAACCCATTCTCTCTCGAGTTTTTCCAGCTTGTATTGAAAACGACATTCTTCCGGCGCATTGAAATCTAAAACAGAGAACTTGAACGTAATAGAGTTCTGTTTATAACTTAACTGCAACGGGTAAGTCTGACCATCATTATTTCTTGAAGCAGTAAGATATTTACGAGGTATGGGTTTATTGAGCACTTCAATACCAGTAATAACGACTGGAGGAATGTAAGTGAGTTCTTGAAGCTGTTCTGGAATGAAGCTGATCATTCCCCCGTTCGTACCCCAAAAAAGGAAACCATCAGAATTCTCACACACTGCTTGTACGGCAAAGTCATTCCCGGATAAACCATCTTTTATGGTGTAGCTGTGAATTTGCAACTGTTCTGGATATTGCTGATATGTTCTGAGGTGAAGAGAAGAAAGGTCAAAATTCTCAAACATTTTTACCAGACCCAGGTTGGTTCCAATCCATAGTTGTTGATGGCGATCTTCAATTAGACTTTTAATAATATTGCTGGGGAGACCATTCTTCTCTGAAAAAGAAATAGTACGAATGATGGGAAGTGAGTCGGAGAATTGAATATTCAAGAGATTTAAACCATTTTCGGTTCCGACCCATAAAACCGTGGATGAATCGGTCTGGATGGAATGAGCTTCCATGATGGTTAAAATTCCATTATGACTGAGATGGTGTGGATGTTGCCAACGCCAGAAACGATTCTTTTTCCGATCGTAAAGATTTAATCCTCCCCCTTTCGTACCAATCCATATATTACCGTGGCGATCCTCATGAATGTCCCAAATATCATTGTAGCTTATGCTGTGGGGATCATGTCGATTATTCAGGTAAAGATGCCATTCGTTCTTGATGGGATCAAAACGATTGAGCCCACGTCCCCAGCTGCCAATCCACACCAAACCATATTGGTCCTGATGAACGGAGCGGATATAATTATTCGCCAAACCTTCTTGTAAGGACGGGTCTTGTTTCCATTGTCGAACTTTACCGCTGGCGATATCGAGATGGAATAAGCCATTGCCATAAGTTCCAATCCATAAATCCTCTGAATTTCCAGGACAGAGCGACCAGACATCGTTTATGGTAAACTTTTCATATTTTTTTACGAATTGACCAGGAGAATTTTTGGGGAGGAAAAATAAACCCTGATTGGCACCGATCCAGAGGGTACTGTCAGAAGTAGTACAGAATGCATTAATATCTTTTAGTTTTGAATCCTGGATATTTCTCGCTGCGGGATCCGCCGTCCATAATTTGAATTTCGCCCAGCGCGGAGAAAAAAAATGCAATCCATTGTTGGTAGTAATCCATAGAACATCGGAACGATCCAGCATAACATGAATAATTTGGTTGCTGGTAAGGCCAGTAGGATCATTCTCCTGATGTGTCCAGCGACGAAAATTTCCGGTTAACGGATCAAATCGCAGGAGACCTCCATAACTGGCCAGCCAGAATATTCTATTGCCATTTATTCGCTGTTCTTCCATTCTGCTGATGCTGTTGGAAAAGGAGTTTCCTGGCACTGGAGGAGGGGTGTGTCGATAAAATTTTTCAGTACTGATCTCAAAAAAATCCACTCCTTGAAAAGTACCAATCCAGAAGCCACGACCGGAGTCAGCTGGAGAATCTAATAGTGACCAGATAGGGGTGCCGCTCAGACTATATGGATCTGCGGGAACATGTGTCCAATGCCGAAAATGAACGGAATCTCCCTCGCGCACCGCCTGGTATAATCCGTCGAAGCATCCAAGCCAGAGATTGTGGAAACGGTCTTCAAACAGACAGGTGATATAAAGAGGATTTTGCATGTAGGTTTCTTCTGGGGCTTTAAACCAGTGATAAAAAGATTGAGAGACGGGATCAAATCGGTTCAGTCCGCCTTTATAGGTTCCGATCCAGAGAATTCCATTATGATCCTCGGTAATGCTGGTAATGCTGTTATCACTCAGGCCCGGTCCAACGGGATCACTGTTTCCCGAAGCAGTCCAGGAGGTAAACTGTTCGCTCACCGGATCGAAACGATTTAATCCACCGTTAACGGTGCCGACCCAGATTATTCCCTGGCGATCCTCATAGAGCGACCAAATATTATTGTCGCTTATTGAAGTAGGTTGGTCAAGATCATTTCGATAAACGATAAAATCTATCCCATCAAAACGAAAAAGACCATAATCGGTACCAAACCAGAGAAAACCCTGACGGTCCTGCAAGGCGGTATAAATAGT
The DNA here is from genome assembly GCA_964394475.1 of uncultured Caldithrix sp. Lineage (GTDB taxonomy): Bacteria > Calditrichota > Calditrichia > RBG-13-44-9 > RBG-13-44-9 > RQOF01. Next base: position 11,499 of record CAYMXZ010000051.1, read on the forward strand.
TCCACTGGAAAGAATGTCTGAAACGGATATTCTTTTAAAGGTAACTTCCTGAGCGAAGCATAAGAAATGCAGCACTCCAAGAATAAAAATAATGGAGATTTTTACCTTCATAAATTTACACCTTTTCGGATTGTAAATTTAAGCAGAATTTCCTTTTAAAAAAAATAATGCTTTTGGATTTTTTAGGGTTTCATCAGTGTTGGTTTTGAACAGGGAAGAGGCAATGTCGCTGAAGAAAAAAGGCGGTTTATTCAACCGCCTTTCACAACTTAAGTGTAGTAAACAAATATATTACAGTTATGATAGTAGTTATACTGAAAGTTCCAGGGAGTAATTCACTGGTATATGAGCAGCTTTGATCATGGCTGAAACTGAGCAATATTTGCTCTGCGACAGATGGATGGCTTTTTCGATTTTATCTTTTTGAGCCTCCAGATTATCTCCCCAGAATTTATAAACCAGATTAATTTGCGTATATATTTTGGGGTGTTCCGGTGCCCGGTTCGCATCAATGTGAATCTCAAATTTATGATAATCCACCCGCATCTTTTTTAAGAGCGAGGCCACATCGGCTCCTGTGCATCCGCCCAGACTGATTAAAAATAATTCCATGGGCCGGGTTCCGGCATCTGCCCCACCATGCTCAGCACTTCCATCCGTAACTACCCAATGCTTGCTATTACCATGACCAATAAAAGTAATTCCATCTACGTTTTTTAAAACGACTTTAGCCATTTCTTTTCCTTTTTTGCTATAGCCACCGGGATAAGATTTCTTCATAATATTCCACCGGTCGGGCTCCGATCTTTTGATCGACAATTTCTCCTTTGCGATTGATAACGAAAGTGGTTGGAATTGCATTAATTCCACCATAGCTCTGCACTACCGACATATTGCCCATCACAATGGTATAATTGATTTTAAAAGATTCCATAAAAGGTCGTACCGGTTCCCAGCCATCCTGATCGAGTGACACACCCACAATCTCCAGCCCCTGATTTTTATATTTATCATACAATTTGATATAACCCGGAATTTCCATCCGGCAGGGTGGACACCAGGTGGCCCAAAAATCAAGGATGACGACCTTTCCTTTATAGTCATTTAAACTCACCGTTTTACCATCAGAGGTCACCAATCGGAAATCAGGCGCTTTGGGATACACTTTTTCATTTTCTGTGACGGTTTTATTTGCTGTACTCGCTGGCGGAGGGGCAGGTTTTGCTTTTTCATCAGATTTGGAACAGGTAGAAAGGGTTATAGCGATACCAATGCTGAGTATTATGGAGAAAATATTTATTTTTTTCATGATTATCCTCCAGAAGAAGGTTAGTTATCGGGATATAATTGTTTATAAGCGTCCAAAACTTTTTTCACAAAATGAGATTCTGGTAACGCACCTTCAATGGCGTGTTTCTCAGAAATAACGGTGCGTGGAACACCTCGCACGTTATAGCGCACGGCTAAATGGGGGAATTCGGTAGCTTCCACCATGTCCGCCGTAATATGGTCATTCAACATGGCCAGACGATGGGCCATAACAACTGCGCCGGGACAATACGGGCAGGTGGGAGTGACAAAAACCTGCAGATGAAGCGGTTGAGTGATTTGGGTGAGTAATTTTTTTGTTTCTTCACTCACTTCCGGCTGTTGATTCGCTACTTCTTCTATATCCTGAATGAGTGAACTAAACTCATATCCGGATGGTATCCCATAATAGCGAATACCATAATCTTTATTCTCTGACATCACCACAATAGCCGGAATTTTATCAATTTTGTATTTCTCTACCTGTGGCTTATCATTGACGAAATTATAGATTTCGAGCAAAATGTTGTCATGGCTCAAATTTTTAATTTCTTCCAGCAGCTGACGGGTCTCCCGGCAATACTGACATTCCAGTTCTTGAGTAAAATAAACTAATTTTACCTTATTGGGCAATTTCTGCAAAATTTCCTCGACGTGCCTGGCGTCTTCACCGACGATAAAAGGCATTATACATTTCTCCTTTATTTTTTTCTAAATACGTTTGAATAGATGAAGCCTGCCAGAGAAAGTTACAGTCATCTGAAGAATGATGTATTTTTACATTTCAAAAAATGGTAAACCGTAAAAAGTTAGAAGGCAGGAAGACGAAATACAAATTACAAATTACAAATTACAAAATCGGTATACCGGTATAATGGTATTTTTCTTTTCCCTCTGCTGTTATATGCGAAGTGAATTTTTCAGTTATAGGCTGAGTTCGTAAATTAAAAAATACAAATTACAAAATCGGTATACCGGTATAACGGTATTTTTCTTTTCCCTCTGCTGTTATATGCGAAGTGAATTTTTCAGTTATAGG
>CAYMXZ010000051.1:13945-18125 GCA_964394475.1 uncultured Caldithrix sp.
CTGAGTTCGTAGATTAAAAAATACAAATTACAAAATCTAAAATCTAAAATATTTATTTGTTAGCTTTTAATCGATTCTTATTTGCGCTAATCCTGTTTTTCTTGTACTCCGTAATCCTGTGATCTGGTCTCATTTATTCGATTGATGTCTTCAGGTCTGGATAACTCCTGGATTGAATTTTGGAATATCCGGATTGTTTTCTGCCATTCGAATACCACAGGCCACAATTTTGCGGATTTTCAGCGGGTCCACGATTCCATCTACCCATAATCGAGCAGCAGCATAGAGTGGGTCCATTTGACTGTTGTAGCGATCTTCAATTTCCTTGAGTAGTTCCTGTTTTTCTTCCTCACTGATCGTCTCACCTGATTTTTTTAACTGGGAAAGCCGAATCGAAAGTAAAGTATTGCTTGCCTGCTGGGCACCCATGACGGCGATACTGGCCGAAGGTAGAGCAAAAATGAGGCGTGGATCATAGGCCTTTCCGTACATGGCATAATTTCCTGCTCCATAGCTATTGCCGACGATGAAGGTGAATTTCGGTACCACTGAATTGGCTACCGCATTGACTAATTTCGCACCATCTTTCAAAATTCCCCCGTGTTCTGCTTTTTTTCCCACCATAAAACCGGTAACATCCTGGAAAAAAACCAGTGGAATGCGTTTCTGATTGCAATTCATAATGAAACGAGCCGCTTTATCTGCACTATCTGAGTAAATAACCCCACCGATTTGCATTTCTCCCTGTTTGGTTCGCACCACCAGTCGCTGATTGGCGACAATTCCTACCGCGTATCCTTCAATCCGCCCATAACCGGTAATGATGGTTTTTCCATAACCGGCTTTGTATTCATCCAGCTGACTGTCATCTAATATTCGGGCCAGAAATTGATACATGTCGTATGGCCGGGTGCGATCAATAGGGATGATGCCATAAATTTCTTCAGGATCGAAGGCCGGAGCCTTTGGCGGTTGATGATCAAAAATCTGCTGTGGGAAGCGACCAATTTTTTCTACCAGATGGCGGATGAGTTGTAAGGCTTCTGCTTCATTGGCGGTTTTATAATCGGTTACTCCACTGATTTCACTGTGGACCACAGCGCCGCCCAACAGCTGATTATCAATTTCTTCACCGATGGCAGCTTTTACCAGGTGAGCACCCGCTAAAAATACCGTTCCATTCCCCTCTACAATCAAAGTTTCGTCACTCATGATGGGCAGATAGGCACCGCCGGCCACACAATTTCCGAGAATAGCAGCAATCTGTGGAATACCCATAGACGACATTACCGCATTATTGCGGAAAATTCGGCCAAAATGTTCTTTGTCAGGGAAAAGATCTTCCTGCAGAGGTAAAAAGATCCCTGCTGAATCGACCAGATAGATAATTGGTAAGCGATTCTCCATCGCAATTTCCTGAGCCCGCAAGTTTTTTTTACAGGTGATTGGAAACCAGGCACCCGCTTTAACGGTAGGGTCATTTACGACAATCACAACCTCCCGCCCGTGAATTTTTCCAATTCCAAATACTGTGCCAGAGGAAGGTGCTCCACCATATTCTTCATACATCCCATACGCGGCATATTCACCAATCTCTAAGAAATAAGACCCCTTATCGATAAGCTTCTTTATCCGTTCCCGCACCGGGAATTTGCCCTGCTCTTTGATTTTTTTCAAATATTTCTCACCACCGCCTTTGCCGATCTGAGCCGAGATTTCCTCCAAATTTTTTAGCAGAGTGAGGTAATGACTATGATTCTTTTCAAAGGTGGAGTCTTTTTTAATTGCTGAACCAATTGTTGCCATTTTTATTACCTGTGGCTATAAAATGATGCTGATTTCGCATATTGAGGAGAGTGTTACCTCGTTTAAAATTAACCTGCCATTAAAAATAATCTTTTATACCGTCTTGCGCTGTTGTAAAAGTTCGCGGGAAATGACCAGGCGTAAAATTTCGGATGTGCCTTCTCCAATTGTTCCCAGTTTGGCATCTCGATAAAATTTTTCCACTGGATATTCTTTGATAAATCCATACCCACCGAAGATCTGCACAGCCTCATTGGCAGCCTGCACAGCGACCTCGCTGGCATATAGTTTAGCCATCGCCGATTCTAAATTCAGTGGCATGTTTTGATCTTTCATCCAGGCCGAACGCCAGATTAACAACCGTGCCGCATCGATATGAGTGGCCATATCCGCCAATTTAAACTTAATCGCCTGAAAATCACCAATTTTTTGTCCAAAGGCTTCCCGCTCCTGAGAGTATTTTAAGGCATGTTCATAAGCACCACGGGCAATTCCCACGCACATGGCGCCAATACTAATCCGACCCCCATCCAGAATCGCCATTGCCTGATGGAAGCCTTCACCTTCTTTCCCTAACAAATTTTCTTCAGGAACTTCACAGTTTTCAAAAAATAGTTCAGCGGTATCGCTAGCCCGCATCCCTAATTTGTTCAGGTTTTTTCCAATTTTAAAGCCGGGTGTCCCTTTTTCCACCACAAAAGCAGAAATGCCTCTAGTACCTTTCGTCGGATCGGTGCGGGCGATCACCACATGATAATCAGAATAATTGGCATTGGTGATAAATGTTTTGGAACCATTTAAAATCCATTTGTGACCTTTTTTAACGGCGGTTGTTTTTAAAGCCTTGGCATCACTGCCTGAACCGGGTTCGGTAAGCGCCCAGGCCGCTAACGAATCACCCTTCATCAAACGGGGAATGTATTCCCGCTTTTGTTTCTCGGATCCATAATTATAAATATGCAGAGTGCCCAGAGAATTATGTGCTGCCACGATCAAACCAATCGAGGGATCGATCGCGGAAAGTTCTTCTACGATCAGCGCATATTCCATATATCCCATCCCCGCCCCTCCAACAGAAGTAGGGTAAATAATTCCTAATAATCCCAACTCACCCAATTTTTTTATGATTTCCAAAGGAAATTCTTTGCTCTCATCATATTTCATGATGTGAGGCGCGATTTCATTACGCGAGAACTCCCGTACCATTTCACGAATGGAGATTTGCTCCTCTGTCAATTGAAAATCCATACCAGGCTCCTGTTTACTTTTTTCTGAGTATCCGATTTACTGTGGATACTTTTTTTGAGACGAAATATTACAAATAAAAATAGTTATATGAAATCTTTTTTTTGGATCAGGTGGAAATTAATCCAGAAATATAATATAGTCTGCAGTAAAGCGATTCCTAAAAAAATGATTCTCCAGACCGGGAACTCCAGTGTAACTGCGCCATAGATGATCTCCAAAATTGGAGGTAATAAAAAGGTTAATAACACATAACTCTGACTGAATGAGTGTAGTGGGAAAAGTGCACTCTTATTAATAATTCCTCCAAAAACGACCAACAGCATCAGCAACCATACGATCCAGTATTTATAAACAAATGATAAACTCAAAATAAGGGTGGAGAGAACTAATAGAAGCGCAATAAAAGCGAGGCGAATCGGCAGATATAAAAAATAATTTCCGTCCAGAAAACGGAGGCCATAAATGAGGCTGAACAAAAAAATCCAGAAAAAGTCGATCGTGACAATCAAAAGTAACTTGGAAATAAGGAAGTAGTATCTACCGCCGGGATGCACCAGAGAAAAGTAAAGCGAATTCCCTTTTTCCAGGAAAAATAAGGAAGGGACGGTTACCATATTTAACAGAATTCCTAAAACAGCAAATACTGACCAGATCATCTCGTCGGGTTGGTCGGTGTACAGAAAACCCCAGAAAAAAATATGAAAAATGAGGATACCAATAATCTCTCGCAGATAGCGATGATTTCGGAGATAATTTTTAAAAAAGAAAGAAAAATAACTTTTTAAGATCAAGTCACTTGCCTTTACTAAAAAGATTGTATAAAATTGTGAAAAAAAGAAGAACTTTAATTCAACGTCATTTATCCACAATTAATTTATAATGAAAATCAGGGATGATAAAGCGTAAATATTAATATGCTCCAATTTTATGATTCTCTCTCGAAAAAAGGGTAGGGCGTATGAAAAATTTTATTAGAATAGCTGCGGGACAAGGTTTCTGGGGCGATCGTTTTGATGCTCCCATAAGACAAATCCGTGGTGGTCCAATCGATTATCTGGTGATGGACTACCTGGCGGAAGTTACCATGTCCATTTTACAAAAGCAGAAAATGCGAGATCCTCTGCAG
>CAYMXZ010000052.1:0-10576 GCA_964394475.1 uncultured Caldithrix sp.
TTTGGGCGTGGGGGAGCAAGGGGGTGAGGGCTGTCCCTTCCCGCCTTTTAAATGGGACGAATCCCGCCGCGCCGTCTTGCGCGCTGAACTCGATGCCTACTACGCCCGGCTCTACGGACTCACCCGCAAACAACTGCGCTACATCCTGGACCCCGCCGACCTGACCGAACGCGAACTGGCCGACATCCTCGACCCGTGGGAAGAAGTCAACGACCCGCTCGACCCGCAAGGTTACGCCGCCCGCGCCGCCGCCAACGACCCTTCGGCAAGCTCAGGGCAGGCTTTCCCCGGCGAAACCTTCCGCGTGCTGAAAGAAAAGGAAATCCGTCAATTCGGAGAATACCGCACCCGGCGGCTGGTTTTGGAGGCGTGGGAGAAGCTACGAGGCGAACCATTAGTATCACATTCGATTTTCATCTTGCTTTCGGTGGATTTATTCACCCCATGCTTCGAACTAAAAACCGCCAGCGAAAAAGTCTCTGGCACAACTTTATTATTGGTCAGGAAAAAGGTTTTTTCGACATGTCCTGTTATGACGGACAGGATATGCACATGATGTCCTTGCAAGAAGGACATCTCTAAATTATATTATGGCCATGCTCTTACACCCGGTACTGCAGGAAAAACTGACCGCCGGCCTCGAGCCCATCGTTCTCGAAGGAATGACCCGGCGAGATGTGAAGTTACCCCCCATCCGCGACAAGGTACATACCGTGATTGGTATGCGGCGAGCCGGCAAAACAACCTTTCTGCGTCAGGTACAGCAGGAGCAACAGCAAACATTAAGCCCTGAACGAGCAGTATATGTGAGCTTCGATGACGATCGATTGGCTGACCTGCCTCTTACCCAGCTGGATGCCGTTTTAGAAGAATATTACCGCACTTATCCACAGTTTCGCGGACGGGAAATGATATGGTGGTTTTTTGATGAGATCCAGCTGGTGACTGGCTGGGAGCGATTCATCCGTCGACTGCTGGACACTGAAAAGGTGAACATCGTCATCTCCGGCTCATCGGCACGGTTGCTCTCCCGCGAGGTTCATACCTCATTGCGAGGACGTGGATTTGAGACCATCCTGCGTCCCTTCAGTTTCCGCGAATTTCTCCGACATCGAGGAGAAGAACCAGATAAGCCGGTGGCACGCCTGAGCTCCGCTGAACGCTCGCTTTTAGAGAAACGACTGCGGGAATATCTTAATGTAGGTGGGTTTCCTGAAGCCCAGGGATTGGAGGTGCGCCTGCGAATCCAATTGCTTCAGAGCTATGTGGACACCTTGCTGTTGCGTGATGTGGTGGAGCGTTATCAGGTAAGTCAGGTAGCGGCTTTACGCTGGCTGGCGCGCACCTGCTTGCGAAACCCTGCTGCTCTTTTCAGCGCCCATGCACTTTATCGAGACCTGAAATCACAGGGACACGCGGTTTCCAAGGACACCGTCCATAACCTGCTCGGATACCTTGTCGATGCTTTTCTGTTGAATTTGGTACCGCTTTCCACCGAGTCTGAACGTCAACGGAATGCCAATCCACGCAAAGTCTATCCGGTGGATCCTGGATTTATTAACGCTTTCGACATCAGTGGGCGCGCCAATTGGGGTCATGCATTGGAAACCGCTGTTTTGAATGAACTGCAGCGACGCGGAGCGGAAGTTGGCTACGTTAAAACTGAGGAAGGATTCGAGGTGGACTTCCACAGCCGCATCCCCGGTGAGGAAGAGAGTCTCATCCAGGTATGTGCCGAAACCACCTCACCTGATGTTCTCCAGCGCGAACTGAGGGCTTTAAGCATAGCCGCCCAAAAGTATCCCCGAGCAAAGCAATTTCTCATTGGCTTGACCCGATTGGATAACCTGACAGTCACCGATAAATACGTGCAAGTAATTCCAGCTTATGAATGGTTACTGGATGTGAAACCATGAATACCATTTTTGATCTATATGCAGCGGTACTTACTGATTACCGCGACTTTGTTCGCTCATTTTTATCTATTTCAGATGAGCGAGTGCGAAAATTTGTGGAGCAAGTCCTGGAAGATGAGGCAATGTTATGGCCAGACCCATTGGTGCAGATCAGCCCGGGTTACGCCACCAGTGCTACTGTGGACGAACTGGCCAGGCAGGGCATAATCACTGGTGAATCAGCCCACATCTTTCGCACCGCCGAAGGCAAACCATTTCTTCTTTATCGACATCAGGAAGAGGCGATCCGTAAAGCCAGGAATGGTGAAAGTTTTGTGGTTACCAGCGGTACAGGTTCGGGTAAGAGTTTATGCTATTTTCTGCCAATAATGGACAGTATCATTCGCCAACCAGTTAGCACTGATTTCAAAACGGTGGCGCTGGTAGTTTATCCAATGAATGCACTGGTTAATTCGCAGTATCAAGCACTTGAGACTTTAAAAACCAATTATCAACATCGAACCGGTCGTCCCTTTCCAATTACCTTTGCCAGGTATACTGGAGATACCCCGGAAAAAGTACGTGAACAGATGCGGCACGAACCACCGCAAATCCTGCTCACCAATTATGTCATGGGTGAATTGCTTCTTGTCCGACCCGAAGATCAACGTTTTTTACCGTCACACGCGCTGCGTTTTTTGGTATTTGATGAGTTGCATACCTATCGTGGCCGGCAAGGCGCCGATGTGGCCATGCTGGTTCGCCGGCTGAAAGCTCGTTGTGCCACTTCTAACCTGATACACATCGGCACCAGCGCGACAATGGTAGCTCGACCCAATGCCACTTCTACGGAACGTAGACAAGCGGTAGCCGATTTTGCTACTCGCTTTTTCGGCTATCACTTTCTGCCAGACCACGTCATTGAGGAGACGCTATCGCCGTTTACGGAAGGCGGGCTGCCATCTCGCGATGAGCTTGTGGCAAGCTTTTCCCAGGAATTACCCCATGCTGTGGAGGAATTTCGCCGCCATGCACTGGCACGTTGGCTGGAATATAAACTTGGTATCGAACATCAGGCGGATGGAAATTTGCGGCGTCCTCAACCCTCTACGCTCACTGAAGTCGCTGAAAATTTGGCACAACTCACTGGAAAGCCCAGGCAAATGTGTGAAGAACGTTTGCGCGAAGTGCTGAATGTTGGAGGCCAGCTGGTTCGTGAAGGGCAAAACCGTGCCTTGGCCTTCAAACTCCATCAATTTATCAGTCAAGGGCGTGCCATCTATGCTACCTTAGAATCGGCGGAGAAGCGGAAGTTTTCTGTGGAAGGTCAATTGATGTCTAGTGACGGTAATCTTTATGTGCCAATTAAATTTTGTCGGCAGTGCGGACAGGATTACTACCATGTTATATTTAAAAATGACCAAATCTGGCCACATAGAGTTGGTATGGAAAGTGAAGATGAAGACGAAGAAACGGGCTTTCTTATGCTCGCTTCGACCGAGGATCAATGGAATGAATCCATGTTACCAGAGGAGTGGCGAAATGCAAACGGGAAGTTAAAATCACCGTGGAGAGATCGTTTACCTACCTATTTATGGGTTTTACCGGATGGCAAATATTCGGAAAAGAAAGTTGCGGATGCCCAGAAAATGTGGTGTATGCGCGGGGGTTTTTATCTTTGTTTAAATTGCGGAGAATTTTACACGGCCAAAGAGAGGGATTTTACCAAGCTGGCCACTCTTTCCAGTGAAGCACGTTCCAGTGCCACCACGGTATTAGCTACCGCTCTTTTGCGCCACGCCAATCGCACAGCGGCAGCGAAGGATAAGCTTTTAACTTTCACCGATAATCGACAGGACGCTTCACTGCAAGCGGGCCATTTCAACGACTTTGTTCAAGTCAGTCTAATGCGCGCGGCACTATATGCTGCTCTTCAGAAAAAAACAACCCTCCGATTTGATGAGGTAGCACGAGCGGTGGTGGAATGTTCTGGACTTACCCTTAGTGATATCGCTCGTAATCCGGATCTAAGCCCCACCTCAGCAATAGCCAATGATGTATGGGCGTCTTTCACTGAACTGACAGAATATCGTTTGTATGAAGACTTACGGCGAGGTTGGCGAGTAGTTATGCCCAATCTGGAGCAAGTGGGTTTGCTGAGAATGGAGTACCGTGGCCTGAATGAATTATGCCAAGATGATTCTCAATGGGGCTTTCATCCAGCCATTGCTAAGTTAACCAGGGAAAAGCGCCAATTGGTGCTTCGTGCGGTATTGGATCAATTCCGCCGTAAACTCGCCATTCGAACTCGCGTGCTGGAAGAAAACGTTAGGCAACAGATCCAACGTCGCTCTGCCCAGCACCTGAACGATTTCTGGGGTACCGACCCAGATGTAGATGAACTGCGGAAAGCCCAACGTTTCGTTCGCCGAGGAAAATCTTCCCGATTGGTGGACGGGTTCAGTTTATCTGACCAGAGTACGTTGGGACGTTTTCTACGCGACCGGCTTCAACTCGATAAAGATGACTATAATCAATTTATCGATAATTTTTTGAATTTACTCGTTAAGCAAGGGTTTCTCATTCAAATTGATGTCATAGATGATCACCGCTTCTATCAACTCGATGCAGGTTGTTTACTATGGTGTCTTGGTACTGGTAATCCACCTCCTCCGGATCCAATATATTCACACCGCGCCTCTGATATGGGTTATATTGAGGTGGAGCGCCGCGCCAATGCATTCTTTCAACGCTTTTATCAGGAAAAAGCTGCGAGTCTTGCGGCACTGGAAGCCAGAGAGCACACCGCACAAGTGGTGCGGCCTGGCGAGAGAGAACGCCGCGAAAACCGCTTTCGATGGTCAAAAGAAGATGCCGCCAGAGCCGCGGAATTGGGTCGTCGCTTACCTTACCTGGTTTGTTCACCGACAATGGAATTAGGTGTGGATATCGCCGACCTGGAATTGGTACATTTACGCAATGTACCTCCAACACCTGCAAACTATGCCCAACGTTGCGGTAGAGCAGGTCGACAGGGACAACCAGGAATTGTGATTACTTATTGCGGCGCCCTGAATAGCCATGACCAATATTTTTTCCGCCGGCGAAAGGAGATGGTTGCTGGTATAGTCCGCCCACCCCTACTGGATATTGCCAATGAAGCACTGCTTCGCTCCCATATTCATGCGATGTGGCTGGCACAGATTCGCTTACCACTGGGTAAATCCATAGGAGAAGTAATCGACACGGAAATTCAAGATCTTCCTCTTTCTGAGAACGTCAAGGCACAGATTCAGCTGAGCAAAACTATTATCCATCAAATCGTACAGGTTGTACAGGAGATCCTGATCCCAGATGTAGCATACTTAGAGCAAAGAGGCTGGTTACAGAGTGAATGGATCGAAAAAGTACTGCTGGATGCGCCGCGTGAATTCGATCGAGCATTTGACCGATGGCGAGAGCTATACAAATCAGCGATACGACAACGGGACGCAGCCCGAGCAGCGGAAGACAGGGCACGTACCCGTGACGAACAGCAACGTGCCAGAAGAAACCAGGAAGAAGCGCGTCGGCAGTTAAACTTGCTCCTCCAGTTAGATGTGGCACGTGAGGAAAGTGATTTTTATCCTTACCGGTATCTTGCCAGTGAGGGATTTCTGCCTGGATATAATTTTCCAGCTCTGCCGGTACGAGCCTGGATACCATGTGGTGATGGAGAATACATTTCTCGCCCTCGCTCTCTTGCCATCCGCGAATTTGCCCCAGGCAATATCATTTATCATGAAGGGGCAAAATGGGAAGTCATATCCTTCCAGACACCGCCTGGCGGACTGGATGAGCGGAAAAGCCAAAAACGTTTCTGTTACACCTGCGGAGCATTCTGTTCAACAGAATGCGATTTATGCCCGGTATGCCAAACCCGCTTCGATGCAGAAAATAGCCTTGTGTCTACTATCGTGGAAATGCCAAACGTAAAAACCCGGCGTCGGGAACGAATTACCTCAGAAGAAGAAGAACGCCGTCGTCAAGGGTATAAAATTGAAGTTTTCTATCGGTTCTCTCCTGAGGTAGAAACATCACGACCTATCCAGGCCGAGGTTAGCGCTAATGATAAGAAATTGTTTCAGCTTACATTCGCTCCAGCGGCGACCTTGTTGGACATCAATTATGGCTGGCGAGGGGCTGGTCAACTGGGATTTCTTTTGGACTTTGAGAGCGGTGAGTGGGTTACTTTGCAAGAGACTAAAGCTCCTCAACCGGGGCACCAAAATCGCTTAGAACGTGTTCACCTGGGAGTGATTACGACACAAAACATTTTATTAATCCGCCCGGTTGATCCAAACTATTGGCAGGATTCCACAATTGAAGCAACACTACAATATGCCTTACAGCGAGGCATAGAACAGGTGTTTCAACTGGAAGAGTCAGAACTTGGTGCCAAACGCGTTGGACGGGAGGATCATCGCGCCATTCTCTTATATGAGGCCACCGAAGGCGGTTGTGGTGTCCTGCGACGTTTAATGGAAGAACCTAATACTCTCGCGAACATTGCTAAAGAAGCATTAGCACGTTGTCATTTCACCCTCGATAAAAAAGATCTAAAACCGGATTGCGTGGCAGCATGCTATGAATGTTTGCTTAGTTTTAATAACCAGCATGAAGCCTTTTTACTTAACCGAAGACGTATACTCTCCCTATTGCTCGATTTGAGCGTGAGTGTGACTTTTCCTAAAACCGCAGGTCATTCCTGGGAGGATCATTTCAAATGGCTGCACTCGCTCATCGATTCCCGCTCAGAGCTGGAGAAAAAGTTCCTTGAGATTCTAAAAAAGACCCATGCTCATCTGCCCGATGAAGCACAAAAACAGATTCCTGTTCTCGGATGCATTCCGGATTTCTTCTATCAGCCCAATGTATGTGTATTCTGTGACGGTAGTGTACATGACGAACCTTCACAACGTTCTCGAGATGAAATGATTAGAAAGGAATTACAACAGCACGGTTATCGGGTAATTGTCATTCGTTATGATCGCGATTTATTGGAGCAGATAAAACAATATCCAGATGTTTTTGGGAATATTTTATAGTCGAATTTCTTTTTGATAGCAATACAAGTGAATTTTAATTGATTATTGTTCAATATATCATTTAGAGATAAAGGCAATATCATAAAATAGGAAAATTTATTCTAATCATGAAAACCATAACCATCTTTATTTTCACTTTTACCGCTTTATTTATCATTTTCAATCATTCCGCTCTGGCGCTTAAACCAGATCGGATCTACCTGGCCCGACCAGCTGATTACGGCATGATGTATCGGGAAATGGTGTTTACTACCAGCGATAGCCTGAATATTAAAGCCTGGTTCTATCCGGCGCAGGACACGGCGGGCATCGCCAATGAGCTGATCGGACGCTACCTGCCAGTTCCAACCGAACTGAAACGTTCGGCACGTCCCTATGCTGTACCCGATAATCGGCCACGCCCCACGATCATCGTTTGCCCCGCCGATGCCGGAAATATGCAGTTTCTCATTTTCTACGCCTATCACCTGTGCACCCGCGGATTCAATGTCCTTACCTTTGACTGGCGAGGATTTGGCGAATCTTCTGACTGGCCGATCGATCCGGATCAACTCTCTTATACGGAATTCCTGCTTGATTATCAGGCGGTTCTGGATGGGATAAAAAAACTTCCGGAAGTGGATTCAACCCAAATCGGATTATTTGGGTATTCCACCGGCGCCTATCTATCCTTCGCCATGGCCGCTCAACGTCACGATATCTCTGCCCTGGCCTGCCGGGCACTTATGACTACTTTCACAGATTTACTGAACGTCATCTCTCCCCTTGATACTGCTCGACATTTTAAAGCACCACCCGATTACCCGTCTCAGCTTGAACCCCTCCATGCTGCCGAACAGCTGAAGATTCCGGTACTGCTCATCGTGGGCGAAAAAGATAATCGCACCCCGGTATGGATGTCCGAGCAAGTGTATAATAAACTCACCTCAGCGAAGGAATTATGGATTGTCCCTGGTGCCGAGCACGGCGGTATGAAAGGACCGGAATCCTATAACTATCCGGAATTTTTCGTAAGACTGGCAGAGTTTTTTCAGAAGTATTTATTAAGATAATCTCCGAGCGCTGAAAAAAACGCTACTTCTTTGGCGCCAGTTCAGCCAATCGTGTTAAAAAACAGAGCAGACATCACTGTCTTTTATTGCTCTTGAAAGACCAAACTACGGAATTGCACAATGAGTGAATATACTATCCAAAAATTTCCCAAAACACGTATCGCGACGATCGATGTATGCGCGGTCGGTAAGAAAAAACATCATATGGCGGCGCTGATAGAAGTGGACGTCACCGAGAGCCGGGAAAAGATTAAACAGCGCAAGCAGAAAGGCGAGACCGTTTCCTTCACCGCCTGGTTGATTAAAGTGATCAGCCTGACCATCAAAAAATATGAACAGGCGGCTTCATATCTCAAAGGGAAACGAAAGGTTGTAATCTTCAACGATATCAATGTATCGATGATTGTTGAAAAAGAGCTGAATAGTCACAAAATCCCTATTCCCCTGATCATTGATAAAGCCAATAGGAGAAGTGTCGAATCAATAGCGACCCAGATAAAAGAAGCCCAAAATAAAAATCTTTCAGATAAGGATATCGTTCTTCATCATAAAACCAGTGGTTTGGAAAAGCTCTACTATATTCTGCCAGGTTGTGCCAGGCGATTTTTCTGGCGATATCTCATCCGACATCCCCGGACCGCTTTCCGCAAAATGGGAAATGTTTCTATAACGTCGATTGGAATGATGGGTAAGGTAAACGGGTGGTTTATCCCCATCTCGGTGCATCCGATCTGTTTCGGAATTGGCAGCATTACCAAAAAACCGCTGGTAGTGGCAGATAAAATTGCGATTCGGGAAGTTTTGAGTATGACGGTTCTGCTCGACCATGACGTGATAGACGGCGCCAATATGGCGCGACTGATCGGTGAGCTGTGTGAAAATATGACAGGTGGAATGGAATTATAAAAAGTTTTGTCCGTACAACGGTGCTCATATCTCATCTGAATCTTCCCGTCAAGGGTAAAAAAAAATTATTAACCGCTTTGAACTTTCAACGTCCTAACGAACTTTATTTCCCGCCAATTATCTGAGAAATTTCTTCTTATCATTCATTTTCATTTCCCAGCGATTTAACATGGTAAATTGAATGGAAATGTGGTATATTCATACCAGCTTATCATATCATTATAGGAGGTAATATGAAAAAAACCTTCCTGTTCTTCTTTCCATTGATTCTGATTCTTGTATTGGGAATTTACTGCAAAAAATTTGAAAGGCCCACTCCCCCACCCGGCCAATTGAGCAAAGTGCAACTGGACGTTCTCACTGCCATTCCCCTGGAGTATGGAAAATTAACCGCTGTTACTGCCCATTCCCAATATGAAGGCTGGGCGCAATTGTGGTTTGTCGACAGCCTGCAAACCATCCGCATGGTACGGATACAATTCCATACCAACCGGATTCACGAACAAGTATTAGTCATCCCTCGCCAATAAGGAAAGGAGCGATCCATGAACGAGCAATTTTATAAACTGATTTATCGAGTGCTTTTCCTGATTTCCTTCATCCTCCTGTTCCTGGCGGTTCTTGACCGGATCCTGATCATGTTTGGGTATACCTTGACTTTCGATAGTCCGGGACCGGCCAAGCTTTTACAATATGCTGGAATATTTGCGATATTCACCATCCTCATGCTCTTACGACAAATTAGAGATCAACAGAAAAAGTAAAAGTAGAGCACTTTAGAATGAGGTGAATGGGAGTAGGTGAGGTTTTTATCGCTTTGAGCGCGGTGAAAAAGTGAGTTATAAAAAACCAGCGCGCCAGAAGGGACTCGAACCCCTAACCCACAGCTCCGTAGGCTGTTGCTCTATCCAATTGAGCTACTGGCGCGAAAGGGCATTTTAAATTTTATATTTTATAATAAAACAGTAAAAAGATAAAGGAAAAGTGGAGATAAATCAACTTACTTTTTCAAATTATAGGTGTTGAAAAAAAGAATTTGCTCCAGGTTTTTCTTCGATCTTTTTATTTTGGGCGATTCGAGGGGGTATCCCAGTGCCAGTAAAGCGGTAGGTTTCCAGCTGTGGGGTACCGCTAAAAATTTTTTCGTCTTGCGGGCATTGAACCACCCGATCCAGCAACTGCCTAATCCCAAAACTGTGGCCTGCAACACAATGTGCTCTCCAGCAATGCCCAGATCGAGCAAATAATATTGTGTCCCCTGAATTTCTTTTCCAATCCGGTGCGCGATAAAGTCCAGTTCAGCGAACATGGCAATGATGACCGGTGCTTTTTCAGCCCAGCGGGTAAAGCGGTAAATTCCAGAAAAAGCCTCCTGGCTGAACTGACGAATTTGTTCGGCATCATCCAGCACCACAAATCGCCAGGGCTGAACATTTTCAGCCGAGGGAGCCAATCGCGCCGCCTCGATGCAGGTGATAATTTTTTCTCGTTCCACCGGACGCGGCTGAAATTGCCGCACACTGTGGCGTCTTTTTACCAGAGTAAGGAAATCATTTTCAACGATCGTAAAATCCGGTTCGTGTGATGTGAACAAAGCACCTCCTCAATTTTTTTACCTTCACAAAGCAAATAATCC
>CAYMXZ010000052.1:10676-18036 GCA_964394475.1 uncultured Caldithrix sp.
TTTTTTTCTCTGCTTAGCGTCATCGAAATCTAAATTGTAAAACTATTGGAACAAAAAATTTTGAATATGGGTTCTATAGGCTTAAATTTGAAAATAAAAATTTAGAAGGAGATGTAGTATGTTTTACTGGGATTCAACGATGCTTCTCATCATCCCGGCTTTAATCCTGGCCATCTATGCTCAGTTTAAAGTGAAGGGTACATATGCTAAATATAGCCAGATTTACAATGCGCGGCGTATGACCGGCTATCAGGCCGCGGTGGAACTGCTGCGCATGAATGGCATCGGGGATGTGGAGGTGGAAGAAACCGAAGGAACTTTGAGCGACCATTATGATCCACGAATTAAAAAGGTACGGTTATCAACCACGAATTTTCGGGGCGCGTCATTAGCCTCTTTAGCAGTGGCGGCTCATGAAGTTGGTCACGCCGTCCAACATCATAAAAATTATTTCCCCCTGCAGGTGCGACACGCTATTCTGCCGGTAACTAATTTTGGTTCCTGGCTGGCATTTCCTTTATTTTTTATCGGTTTCTTTCTGCAAACTCCTTTTTTGATGGATTTAGGAATTGTTCTCTACGCCGGTGTGGTGCTTTTCCATGTGGTAACTCTACCGGTGGAATATAATGCCAGCAATCGCGCTTTGCTGCAGTTAGAATCGCACGGATTCCTGACCACTCAGGAAGTGGGGGGAGCAAAAAAAGTTCTCAATGCCGCTGCCTTAACCTATGTGGCCGCTACGGCTATGGCATTGATGCAGTTAATCAGATTACTGCTGATCCGGGGAAATGATCGTTAAATAGGTAATGAACCTAAACGCGACTAATTGGGGATAAATTATTAAATGAATATTATTAAAAAAATTATCATTACTGTTATTTCTCTGCTTATCATTTCGGCGGCTGTGTATTTGATGGTGATCTCCTATCAAAAACAGCGATCGTTAACACCTGCCGCACCGATCGAAGAAAAAATACCTCCCACAACCGAAGCGCCGGTGGATACCCTGCTTCTTCCCTCTCCACCCTCCGATTCTGTGCGAATACCCTCGCCACCGGCTCAGGTTCAGAGAGAAAGTCTACGCTGGCAAAAGCTTCCCAAAGAACAACGCCAGCTCAGTTCTGACAATTTCCCCTCCGGTAATCCGAATCCGATTTTCATCACCGCCGCCGAAAGAATCCTGCCAGCAGTAGTGACGGTGCAGAGTGAAATGATAAAAAGCCTCGTTCCGCAGGATGAAAACCATAAATTCTTCTGGGAGAAGAAAGATGAAGAGGATATGGAGTTCTTCCGGCAAGGAACTGGCTCCGGAATCATCATTACTCCCGATGGTTATATTCTAACCAATTATCATGTTGTCGAAGGTGCGGCCAGTTTTAATATTATTCTGTATGACCGGCGGGAATTCAAAGCCCAATTTATTGGCGGTGATCCAAACACCGACGTAGGATTGATTAAAATAAAGGCGTCCGATCTCCCCACCGCTTTCATAGGAAATTCCGACAGCATCAAGATCGGCGAATGGGTGATGGCAGTGGGTAGTCCACTGAATTTTTCTTCTACCATCACCGCTGGAATTATCAGTGCCTTAGGCCGCAATATCCGCATCATCGATAGCGAGTACAGTGTGGAAAATTTCATTCAAACCGATGCGGTGATCAATCCCGGTAACAGCGGCGGTGCATTGATCAATCTGAATGGTGAGGTAATCGGCATTAATACCGCCATCGCCACCCGCACCGGTTTATATCAGGGATATGGATTTGCCATCCCGATCAATCTGGCTATTAAAATTGTTAATGATATTCTTACTTTTGGCGAAGTTCGTCGGGGACTATTGGGAGTATCGATTACCGAAGTCAATAACAGAGTCGCTAAAGGAGTGGGTCTGAATCGTCCTCGCGGAGTTTTTGTGCAGAGTGTGCAGCCGGGACGCGCCGCGGAGCAGGCTGGATTGCAAGCGGGGGATGTCATCTTAACGGTAGATGGAAATGAGGTGATTTCGGTAAACGACCTGCAAATCAAGATCGCCAGCAAGCGTCCGGAACAGATGGTGAACCTTAAAATCTGGCGAAATCGAAAGGAACTGGATTTCCAGGTGAAATTAGGTCAGGCTCCGGTACAGCAGGTAGCCAGTAATGATAATAACCAAAAGAAAAAATTGTATAAAAACCTGGGAATGGAAATCAGAGATCTGACCGCTGCAGAGCAAAAGGCCTTTGATCTTAAGGCCGGTGTATATATTGAGAACGTTCGAAGCGGCAGTCCAGCCAATAAGGGAGGCGTTTTCCCGGGATACGTGATTCATCAACTGAATGGTGAGGAGGTCAAGGGAAAAAAAGATTTTGAAGCGAAATTGCAAAAGATCAAAAGAGGTGAGGTCATCAAACTCACCTGTCGTCCGCCAGGATTTCGGGACAAATCCGATGACCGGATTTTATTTGTAGAGATTGACGAGCCTTAAATTGGTATTTCCGTGCGCATTCAACCTGGTGGCGGAAAATTGACCTCGCGCAGAGGGAAAAAAACATAACGTTATACCGGTATACCGATTTTTATTTTGTATTTTGTATTTTGTATTTTGTAATTTTTTCTCTTCGCACTCAGCTTCTCGGTGAAAAACTTCCCTCCCGCAGAGGTAGCAAAGGAGAAAAGAATCAATTACGTTATAACGTTATACCGATTTTTATTTTGTATTTTGTATTTTGTATTTTGTAATTTTTCTCTTCGCACTCAGCTTCTCGGTGAAAAACTTCCCTCCCGCAGAGATCGCAGAGGAAAAAGAACCCATAACGTTATACTGTTTTTTTCTTCATCACCCCCTTATTTAATTTTCATAAAAACAATTTCTATTTATCAGATTCTGACTATTAAATTGTTTTTTGAATAAATTCGAAATAATCCAGTCATGAAAACTGAAAAAATTGCAGCAATAGTTCCAGCGGCCGGCGCCGGTAAAAGAATGGGAAGTGAGACTCCCAAACAATTCCTGATGCTCCTCGATCGGCCTGTGCTGGTTTGGACCTTAACCGCTTTGCAGAATATCGGATGGCTGGATCAGATCATCCTGACCGTGCCTGCGGATGATATTCAATTTACAGAGAATGAAATTGTTGGAAAATTTCAGCTTACCAGAGTAAAAAAAGTTGTGGCCGGCGGCGCAGAAAGAATAGATTCAGTATATGCCGGATTGCTCCAGCTTCCTGCAGATATCCCCTGGGTTCTGATCCATGACGGCGTGCGCCCTTTCATTCGATCAGAATTATTACAAACTACCTTTGCCAAAGCTCAGGAAATTGGTGCCGCCATCTTAGGAGTGCCGGTAAGGGATACCTTGAAAAGGGTAAATCAGGACCTTATTTATCGAACTGAAGATCGTGACCAATACTGGCTGATCCAAACTCCGCAATTTTTTCGCTGCTCCACTTTACTGGAGCTTTATCCCCGCGCCCTTCGGGAAAAATTTCACCCGACTGATGATGCCGCTATTCTGGAACATTACGGACAACCGGTGGCCATCTGTCATGGCGATTATTACAATATCAAAATCACTACTCCCGACGATCTGCGCATCGCCGAAAAAATTTTGCCTCTTTATTTTCCTGAAAAATCAATCAAATAAGATAAGGCTCAATCAATCTAAAGGTATTCAATCATGAATCAACGAGTAGGAATTGGTCTGGATGTTCATCCCTTTGCTGTGGATCGCAAATTGATCCTGGGTGGAGTGGAGATTCCTTATGAAAAAGGTCTGGCCGGACATTCCGATGCTGATGTACTGCTGCACGCCATCGCCGATGCTCTTTTGGGTGCAGCCGCCCTGGGAGATATTGGACAGCATTTTCCGGATACGGATCCTCAATATAAAGACATCTCATCCTCCATCTTAGTAAATGAAGCCTACGAGCTGGTCAGGCAGGAAGGTTATGAGCTGAACAATCTCGATGCTGTCCTGCTTTTAGAAAAACCAAAGATTGCTCCCTACCTCCCACAGATGCAAAAAACGATTGCTGATATTTTCTGGTGTAACCCGAATCAAATTTCAATCAAAGCCACGACCACTGAGAAGCTGGGTTTTGTCGGACGAAGCGAAGGAGTGGCAGCTATGGCGGTGGTCATGCTCCGGAAACGCAAGGATAGATAGCATGGAGGGAATTTTACATTCATTAGAACATTCCTCTCCCCTGTTGGCCTATTTTTTACTATTCGCTAGTGCTTTCATCGAGAACATTTTTCCACCCATTCCGGGTGACACGGTCACCATTGTGGGAGCTTACCTGGTGGGCAGAGGAATTTTAAATTTCTGGGGGGTATATATTGCGACTACTCTGGGAAGTGTACTGGGATTTATGACCCTTTTCAGCATAGCTTTCTATGTAGAAAAGAAAGTTATCGAAAAATATCAACCACGCTGGATTACCCGCACCCATATTGATCGAGTGGAAAATTGGTTTAGAAAATACGGGTATACAGTCATTGTCCTGAACCGTTTTCTCTCTGGCGCTCGTTCGGTGATTTCCCTGGTGGCGGGTCTATCCAAAATGCCCCCGCCAATCGTATTTCTTCTTAGCTTTATCAGCTGTGCCATCTGGAATGGGATCTTGATTTATCTGGGTCTGCTGGTTGGCCAAAATTGGGAGCGAATCATCACGGCTCTGAAAATATATAACTGGTGGGTACTGATCATCATTATTTTAGCGCTGTTGATCTGGTTAATAATGAAATATTTTAAAAAGAGAAAAACGGGAAGAGGCTTGTAGATAATAGTTTATAGTTTAGAATTTAGAGTTTTAAAAAGCGGAATTGAAAAATTATATCCTCAGTTTACCCTGAGTTTCCGCATAAAAGATTTCTTCCGGAAATTTTTTCGCCCAGAATCAATGGTCATTAAAAAGGGGCATCCGATCTCAATTCAGGGCGATGGAGAAGATTTAATTTCGCTCCAAATAAATCATTGAAAGTCATCAAATCAGAAAAACACTTCTACTCCACCCTATCCTCAAATAATTATAAACTATACACTATAACCTATTAACTATATATTATTCCCGGTGTTTTGGCTTTTTTCAATCTTTGCCCAGGTATCGCGCAAAGTCGCCGTTCGGTTAAATACCAACTTCCCGTGCGCGGCTGCTCTACTGTCCACACAAAAATACCCATTTCTCAAAAACTGAAAACGACTGCCGGCTGCGGCATTTTTGAGGGATGGTTCCACATAGCCCGATACGATTTCCAGGGAACGAGGATTTATATTAACCAAAAAATCCTCTCCTTCCGGTACTTCATCAGGATCGGGTTTTGTAAATAAATAATCATATAGTCGGATCTCAGCGGGAATCGCATGGGGAATGGATAGCCAATGCAAAGTACCCTTTACTCGGCGGCCACCTGCTTCCTCCCCGCTGCGGGTTGCAGGATCGTAAGTGCAGTGAAGTTCAACGATCTTTCCGGTTTTTTCATCCTTTACTACCTTTTCACATTTAATGATGTAAGCATGTTTCAGGCGCACTTCCTGACCGGGTGCCAGGCGGAAAAATTTTTTCGGAGGATTTTCACGAAAGTCGTCCTGCTCAATATATATCTCGCGAGAGAACAAAATTTTCCGGGTTCCCATGGAGGGATCTTCTGGATTATTAATGGCTTCGAGTTCTTCAACTTTGCCGGCAGGATAATTATCGATGATCACTTTTAAAGGTCGCAGGACCGCCATGACACGTGGTGCACGTTTATTTAAATCCTCACGCAAACAGTGCTCCAGTAAAGCAATATCCACCACGCTATTGCTTTTAGCCACCCCGATGCGTTCACAAAAATCGCGGATAGACTCCGGCGTGTATCCGCGGCGACGAAGTCCTGAGATGGTCGGCATGCGCGGATCGTCCCAGCCATCCACAATCCCCTCCTGCACCAGTCGTAAAAGTTTACGTTTGCTCAATACCGTATAGGTCAATTCCAATCGCGCAAATTCAATTTGACGCGGTGCATGAATTCCCAGCTGTTCAATAAACCAATCATATAACGGCCGATGATCTTCAAATTCCAGGGTGCAGATAGAGTGAGTAATTTTCTCGATGGAGTCAGACTGCCCATGTGCCCAATCGTACATGGGATAGATACACCACTTGTCGCCGGTGCGATGATGGGGCGCATGCAGAATACGATACATTACCGGGTCGCGCATATTCAAATTCCCGGAGCGCATATCGATCTTAGCCCGCAGGACTTTTTCACCGTTTTTATATTTACCATTCTTCATCTCTTCAAACAGGCGAAGATTCTCCTCGATAGATCGGTTGCGGTAAGGACTCTCTTTTCCCGGTTCAGTCAACGTACCGCGATATTCGCGAATCTCATCCGCCGATAAATCATCCACATAGGCTTTACCGGCCTTAATCAACTGCACCGCCCATTCATAGAGTTGATCAAAATAATCTGAGGCGTAGAACAGCCGGTCTTCCCAATCGAACCCCAACCACCGAACATCTTCCTGAATGGAGCGAATATACTCTTCCTCTTCTTTGAGCGGATTAGTATCATCAAAACGCAGGTTACACAAACCATGAAATTCCTGGGCCAATCCAAAATTCAGGGTAATGGATTTGGCGTGGCCAATGTGAAGATATCCATTCGGCTCCGGTGGAAAACGGGTGTGCACTCTCCCACCGTATCTTTTGGATTCCAAATCCGCCATAATGATGTCGCGAATAAAATTCGGTGGAACATTCACCTTTGGCTCAGGATTACTTTTTTTAGTCTGTGAACCGTATCCCGGATCTTCTGTATTATTTTTCCTTTTCTCAAGCATAGAAAATAAACCTCTGATTTTGCTTCATATTAGTTTTTAATTTAAGCAATTTATTTTGATTTAAAAAATTAAACCAAAAATTGTTATCGCTATGGAGGCTGATATTTTTCGTCGATAGAATTGTTATGAGAAACATCTTACAGGTAAATTTTGATTATACTGCTTGAAAAAACGAGGACATATTTGTAATATTCGTTAATTTTTATGAATGATATGACAACCATAGTTCGCACTCGTTTTGCACCCAGTCCGACTGGATTTCTGCACGTAGGTGGTTTACGAACCGCCCTGTATAACTATTTGTTTGCCCGGCATCATCAAGGACAGTTTATTTTGCGGATAGAAGATACCGATCGCACCCGCTATGTAGAAGGCGCCATCGAAAATCTGATACGAACACTGCATCTGATGGGTATCCACTACGATGAAGGGCCAGATGGCGGTGGTCCTCATGCACCCTACTTGCAATCTCAGCGCACCGATCTTTATCAGCGCTATGCTCAGGCACTTATTGAGAAGGGAGAGGCATATTATTGTTTTTGCACGGCTGAGCGG
>CAYMXZ010000053.1:0-17988 GCA_964394475.1 uncultured Caldithrix sp.
ATTCAGCCCATCATTAATCATCAGGATAAATTCAACCGGCTAATCCATTATTTTATCAATGACCTGAAGCGCAGCTTCATTCAATCTTTATTCCAGCAGCATGAGAAAGGAAAGAGTTTGGATTGGATTGAATCCGGTTTGGAACTCTACATTCATAGCGAACGATTCAGCCGATTGCTGAAAAAAGTAATTTTTCAAACCTTTTCTATTATTTCCACCACTCATGCCACCAGTTAAGCTTCGTGAAATAGGCGATGTGATTTTCCTGACCCGTCTTCTTAAAGAAGAATGAAAAATCATTATGGTAGTTTTACCAGTGAGGTGGCCTCAGAGCTTTAGTTCGGTGGACAAACTAAACTGCCTCTTTTAGTGAAGGGAAAATACCTCCAGCTGAGTGTTCGATAACTCCAGTTATCCGGTCAGCGGTCATATCTATAAATAATATCTCATCCTATGGGCTATTCAAAGGAATATTGCAATGGACTCCTGGAGCTGGAATAATTTCCCTTAGCGCTGTTTTTTCCATCGGTAAAAATCAAGTAACTGTATTTACCATAATGTGAGAGCAGGCTTCCTATCCGGCCAATTTTTTTGTTAGCACCTGCCAGGATCATACAAATAGTATAATCGGATCCAACCTGTCGAGCGGTTAAAATTGCTACGTCATCTGGAGCAGGCACTGATTGTCCATTTAAAGAAATTGTGGAGTTGTGGAGCGTAAACTCTTTTTCATTCTCTAATGACAATTTCTGGTAAATACTGTTTTCCTGCGGATCTCCTAAAACGTACAGCGAATGTTTATTCCAGTCAATCGAAGTCACTTCCTGAGCAGTGCGGGTAATGAGTTTTCCTTCATCCTGGCTCATCGATTGAGCCAGCTGTTTATAGGCTTCTATTTTTTCACTACTGGCGAGATCGGGTAAAATAATCACAGCAGAATCCTGAGCGAATACCTCGGAGAGAGTGGGAGGTATTTCCGTTCTGGCTAATTTGCGAAACAGATCAAATTCAGGATCAATGATTAATTGGGCCGGAGGCGAATTTAATTGCAAAGAGTATTGTTGCTCAGATTTTTCTAACCAGAGTGAAGTGGTGTGCATGGAATTGTTTTGCAAGTGAATTTCAATGGGTATATACAAACGATAAATTTCTGGTTGCCTTTGTTTTAAGGTGAATGACAGGGTAGTTCCTTCTCGGACAACTCCCAGCAGCTCAATTTCAGGAGCCCCTTTTCGGTTGATCCATTGTTCAAAAAACCAGCTGAGATCCTTAGAGGTCACGCTTTCCACCGTTTTTTCAATATCGTCCCAGGATGCTTCCTTGAACTTAAAATCATGATAAAATTTTTAGAAACTCTTGAAAAATAGAGAGTCGCCAATTATCTTTTTTAGCTGATGAAATATCATTGCGCTTTTTCCATAGCCGACGGCTCTGGAGGAGCTTTCGGTGCGTTCTCGAAATTTGCTTAGGGGAAAGTCCTTGTTATCCTTTACATAAACAGTGAAGTCACGGTTTAAATCTCGTCGATAGTCCCGAGCTTCGGCAGGGCTTTTATTCTGCTTATAATAATGATCGGCATAGTAGGTGGTGAGTCCTTCGCACCAGTTGCCGGATTCATAATCGACGTATACTGAATTTCCCCACCAATTATGGGCGATTTCGTGGCCTAAGGAAGTCTGGATAATGAATGGCAGACGAATAACCTGACTCCCCAGCAGGGTATAGGAAGGCATCCCATAACCAGTCGGAAAAAAGTTTTCGACGACGGCGAATTTGCTGAAAGGATATGGGCCGATTAATTTTTCATACATCTCTAAATATTGGATACAGGCGGACAGGTAAGGTTCCGAAAGTTCTTGTGACTCCGGAAAGAAATACGTCTGAACGGCAATATTTTTATATTTTTTTTCATTGGGGATATAGTTAGCCCCAACCACATACAATCCACTGGACGGATAGTCAATTTTCCAGCTGATTTTCCGTTGACCATTTTCCACCAGGTTTTCTACCAAATCGCCTTCTGTTACCATCAGTAAATTTTCTGGAGTGGTTGAGCTGATATTAAAGCGGGATAAATTTTCGGGGAGCGTGGGATACCAAAAATAGGCTGGACTGAAAAATATTCCTTTCGGTCCGATAAACCCATCCACTTCATAGGCAATATATTCACGGGAAAAAGCGGCTTTGTCCACAGAATCGGAGGCAGTTAATGCATAGTTGATGGTAAGCTGGCCGTTGTGAAAAGGTTTGTCGAATAGCAGGGTTAATTCACCGGCCCATTTATATTCGCTTTGAAATGCTGTATCTGTTGGACTAAAATATTTAGAGAGATCAAATTCCGGCCGGAGCTGAAATTTCACATTTTTTCCCTGCCAACTGATTTTTGAAATCACCGCTTCCTTATTCAGAAGGAAAGATAGATTTTTTGTTTTCTTTGCCGATTGCACGAAAATCGTATTTTCAATAAGAACCAGGTGATTTTCTGGCTGAAAATCCATTTGCAAAGAATGTTTTTGAATAGAAAGTTGAGTCGGCTGGCCAGCCGTTACCTCGGTAAATAACAGAATTATGCAAATTAGTCCAATAAAATTGCCTGTTTTCATAAACACCTCATAAAAATAATTATTTTTTTTCGGAAAGATTGCCAACCTGGCGGATCAGTTTATGATTTTCAGGAAGGTAGCGTCTCATATAATTACGACTGATATCCCAGAAATTTTGAGCAGCGGCTTTGGAATTGCGAGCAAATGCCAGATTACCCTTTGACCAATATATATTCGCTAAAACTTCATCCCAATTTTCATATTGTAGAAGCATGATCTCAAAAAGCGAATCGGCCAGAGTGTAATTTCCAGACTCGATGACATAGGATTCTAATTTCCGGTAGCCCCCCAATTCGTATGGATTCTTTAGCAGCATTTCCTGGAAGAGAGCAGCAATGTTTTCGGTATTTTGCTGAGATTTATAAAAATCTATCAAGTCCAGATAAGCGTCCTGTACATCCGGCAGGAGGTTTATACATTCCTGTATAGTATCGACAAATTTTTGTGTTTCACCCAATTCTTTCAAAGATTTGGCAGTTATTCGAAGAGCGTCATATTTTAAATATAACTCTTCCGGTAATAAATTTTTTACGGCTTCGCTGGCATAGTTATAAGCCTGAGTGTAAGATTTTTTCTGAAAACTTATTTCTGCCAGGCGGGAAAGGGAAATTCCATCGGGAGGTGCTTTTTTAATATTTTTCAAGTAATAGCCTTGGGCCAGATCAAACTGGTTTCGATTAAAATAATAATCCCCCATCCAGCGATTTAATTGAATATTTTTATACCCAAGTTTTTCGGCTTGCGAATAATAATTAAAGATTTTTTCTTCTAAGGATTTAATGGTTGCAGCCGTGGTAAAGTCAAAGTGACTTAAATCGCGCAACTGCAAATCAAAATAATCGCCTAATAATTTATAGGCTGGTGCATATCCGGGATAATCTTGAATAATTTTTTCCAGAATACGTTGCGGATATCGAAGCCGACTCATCCGCAGGTCAGCTTCTTCCAATTTCGGAGTGGATTTTTGCTCTTCCAGATCTTTCAAATAAAAGAAATTATAATTCTCATGGCGATAAAAATTATTTAAACCGATCTCCACCATCCAGCAGGCGAAGAATGGTCGCATGCCATTTTGTTCGAGATATTCTTCTAACATGAAATGCGCAGAGGCATATTTTTTTTGTTCTAATAGCGTATTAACCTGTTGAATATAAAGAAGGCTATCAGTTTGAATATTTTTCCCCTGAGCATGAAATGCAATTCCAAAATAGAAAATAAAAGAAAATATTCTAAGTGTCGGTATGTTATACATGTATCTAATAATTATTTGACCTCTTTAAAAATTCCTGGTGATTACATTCAAATCCCACCCATCATTTAATTCTGAATACAGTTACCGCATGATGGAGGTGAGGTATTACTGTTTATAACCAATTTTTCGCAAAAATTCCTTGCGGTGCTGAATGTCTTTTTCCGCCTCGATGCCAAGGGGCACTTGACCGTCCACCACGCCGAGAATTGCCCGGCCGAGATCAGTCTCGGCGATCACTACCTGGGTCGGATTGGAAGTTGCACAAAATATTCGGCATACCTCGGGAGTTAGTTTTATCGAATTTAGTACATTGATGGGGAAAGCGTTTTTTAAGAACAGAATAAAACTGTGACCGGCCGCGATTTGCATTGCATTTTTTTGAGCCAGCTCGATCATTTCTGCATCATTGCCTGTCCAGCGCACCAGACGATCACCAGAAGCTTCGCAGAAAGCGACCCCAAATTTGATACCCGGAACAGCCTGAATAACCGTTTCATAAATATCTTCAACGGTTTTGATAAAATGGCTTTGACCCAGAATAAAATTGATCTCAGCGGGTTTGCTGATTTCTACCATTTTTAGATTCATCTCTTTCTCCCCTGAAAATTTTGAAGAGCAAATTTATAGCATGATTCCTGATTTTGCAAACATTTCGCCGTTCTCAAGCCATTATTTTTGCTAAAAAAATTCCTCAAGCCTTAATTGACCCTCGCTCAGTTTCTGCAATAGATTGAAATAGTGCTCTTTTGATCCTAAATCAATCCAGTTTCCCTTATGGACATATACCGCAATTCTATCCTGCCTCTTCAGAGCAGGCCGATAAAGATCAGTGATCACCGAGGAAAAAACCGGTCTGAGAAATTTCCTGGCGAGAGGAGTTAGAATATGATATCCCATGAATATTCCGGTTTGTCCCTCGATTTGAGATTGAGAACCTTTCGGCAGAATATCCTGCAGGATTTTATTTTTATTATAAAGCAGCAGAGCATATTCCAGGGAATTCCTGGACGGCCAGACTGCCATAGTGGCTAAAGAATTTTTTTGAAAATGATAATCAATGAAATCGGTCAGGCACAGATCAGAAAGGATGTCTGAATTAACCACCAGAATCGGCTCGTCAGCGAAGTGAGGTTCGGCCAGCGCAATTCCACCCCCTGTCCCTAAAATTTCCTTCTCTTCACTAAAAATAATTTGCACATCCTGATACCTGGACTTTTCAACATGTTCTTTGATCATATGTCCCAGGTAATGCAGGTTGATGATGATTTTCTTTATTCCGGCATTTTTCAATTTAGAAATCGTGAGATCGAGTAACCTATACTGTCCTACCCGAAGCAGTGCTTTGGGAGTATCCTTAGCCATTTCCTTCATGCGGGTTCCGAAGCCTGCTGCCAGAATCATCCCGGTATTGATTGTCGTTGATTTTTTCATAACGCAAAATTATAGGGTTTCTCCTCACCGAAAGTCAAGGTGACTTCTGACAATTTGGTTGATTTAAATATCTGAAAAAACTAAATTAATTTAAAAATAATTTAGGATAAAGGAAATCAATAATGAAACGGATTCTGGTGACAGGAGGAGCGGGCTTTATTGGCTCACATCTGTGCGAACGATTGTTGAATGAAGGTCATGAAGTTATTTGTCTGGATAATTTTTTTACCGGTTTTAAACGAAACATTTTACACCTGTTGGATAATCATCGTTTTGAATTGATCCGACATGATATAACTCAACCGATTTTGGTGGAGGTCGATAAAATTTACCATCTGGCCTGCCCGGCTTCACCGATCCATTATCAATTTAATCCGGTAAAAACGATCAAGACCAATGTGATGGGGACAATCAACATGCTGGGATTGGCCAAGCGGGTGAGGGCGCGAGTATTGTTAGCGTCTACCTCGGAGGTGTATGGTGATCCCAAAGTGCATCCTCAGACGGAAAATTATTGGGGTAATGTAAATCCGATTGGTATTCGCAGTTGTTATGATGAAGGGAAACGGGTGGCAGAAACTTTGATGATGGATTATCACCGGCAGAATAAAGTGGATATTCGAATTGTCCGAATTTTTAATACCTATGGACCCAGAATGGCTCCGAATGATGGCCGAGTCGTTAGCAATTTCATCCTGCAAGCCTTAAGAGGGCAGGACATTACTATCTATGGCAAGGGAGATCAAACACGCTCTTTCTGTTATATTGATGATTTATTGGAAGGACTGATAAAAATGATGGAGAAAGACGATTTTATTGGTCCGGTGAATATGGGAAATCCTGATGAGTTTACCATTCTTGAGCTGGCGCATAAAGTGCTGAAGCTTACGGGTGCTCGATCTAAAATCGTTTATAATTCACTGCCTCCTGATGATCCCACTCAGCGAAAACCAGATATTACTCTGGCCCAGAAACAGCTGGGATGGTACCCGCGGGTTTCACTGGAGGTTGGATTAAAAAAAACTATCGAATATTTTCAACAATTACTGCAGAGTGCTGAAATTTAAAGAAAAGCCATTTCCATATCATTTCATTGTAAAATGGGAAAATTTAAAATTGGTCATTATACGAATTTAGAACAGGGGACGGGTTGTACTGTCATTCTTTGCCCGGCCGGTACCAGAGCCTCTGGTTATGCGCGAGGCGCTTCTCCCGGTACTCGCGAATTTGCACTGCTTTCACCTTTTCGAAAAGTAGAAGAGGTGAATGCGATTTTTCTAACCGGTGGAAGTGCATTTGGGTTAGATGCAGCCGCTGGAGTCATGCGCTATCTGGCCGAAAATAACCAGGGGTATGAGACCCCCCTGAGGAAAATTCCGATCGTTCCGGCTGCTGTAATCTATGATCTGGTGGTTGGCGACTCTCAAGCCTATCCAACCCCGGAGAATGCGTATCAGGCCTGCCTGGAAGCTCGTTCTGACGTTCACCAGCAAGGAACTATCGGTGCCGGAACGGGTGCTACTGTGGGGAAATGGGCCGGGCTACCATTTGCCATGAAGAGTGGCATTGGAATGTCAACTTATCAGCTGGATGAATTATGGGTGGAAGTACTGGCGGTAGTAAACCCGGTTGGAGATATTGTTGAAGCGGATGGTACTATTGTTGCCGGCGCCCAGCAAGCAGGAAAATTTTTAGCTAAAAATGAACCTGCTCGACGCTGGAAAGTGAATGGATTGAATTTTGGACAAAATACGATCCTTATCGTCATTATGACCAATGCGCTCTTATCTAAAATTCAACTGTATTATGTGGCGGAACGCGCCCATAATGGGATTGTACGGGCGGTAATCCCAGCCCATACCACCTATGATGGCGATATAGTTTTTGCCTTGTCTCAACCGCGCATCAAATGTGATATTGATCAGGTGACGGAAATTGCCATTGAAACTACCCGCCTGAGTATCATCCAGGCTGTAAAAACGGCCAAACCCCTGGGAGGCATCCCTGCCTTAATTGAGCAGTAAATTCTTTAAGTTATCAAGGTATATTAAAGAATATCACTATAGGTATGATGGCCGAACCATCTCTATTGTTGAATGGCAATCTATTTATCATTCCTTTCCTCCTTTCACGGACTGCCTCATAAACAAAACGAAGTAATCTACTAAATGGTGTATTATTAGACACTGATAAAATTTTTGTCGCTTATTTCGACACTAAAGGGTGAAATCGACAAAAACTCATTTTATTATAAGATATGAATAAATAATTACTTATCAATGATTGATGGAAGGCTGAATTGACTGGCATTGAATTTGTTTTTTATTTTCTTAACAGTAGAGGAGAGCATCGATGCCAGAGACCAAAGAATATCTCGAAAAAATATCTGAAATTCAGGAACATTATCAGAAAGATCTTCATCGATCTATCAGTCTGTATGAGGCTATTGCCATCTTTTTAAGTGAGATAGCCTTGGTTGAGAATGAGCAGGTGAATGGTTTTGTGAACAAATTTCAAAATTGAGGAAGGCGATGAAAAAGGTTACTGATTACCAGGAGAAACAGTTAAAAGCCATACAAAATTTTTATCAGGAAGTTTGTCAGCGCACCAATTCTCAATTTTCACTCAGTGATGTGGTAATTGCCTGGTTTACTGAAGGTTATGCTGAGGTGTTTCGCCGTCGCAACTTGCGAAATAAAGCCATTGCGACCTCCTGAGATTCATTTTTTCCATGTGGATTCGTTATCAGAGAAAAGGATCGAAAATTATTTCTGTTGTTTGGTACCGATGAATTGAACAATCAATCGGCGATTTCTTTTTCGATTATCGAAATCAATAAAAATAATTTGTTGCCAGGTTCCCAGGCATAACTTGCGGTTTGAAAAAGGGATAGTGAGGGAAGGTTTAAGCATGGCCGCCCGCAAATGCGCATAGCCATTTCCATCGTGCCAGGTTTGATCGTGATGATAAGACCGGTGCATGGGAATGATCGAATCAAAAAATTCGGGCAAATCTTTCAATAATCCCGGTTCATATTCAATAGTGGTGATCCCGGCCGTACTACCCGGTACCATAAGAGTAACCTGTCCTTCCTCAAATTCACTCTCCCCCAAAAGATCTGCTACTTGTGGAGTGAGGTCAATGATATCGTTGAATCCTTTAGTTTGAAAATGAATTTCTGAAGTTTTAATTTCTACCATATTTTTTTTCCAGCAGTTTTTCCAGATTATAGCTCGTAGAAGTCGGTAAATCCTGGCATTCGAAAGTAATGCCGGATTTAATTAGTTCCAGAAAAATTTGTATTTCCTCCGGGGAGAGATATAAATAGGGAAGGATTTCTGTTCGATCTTCGCTATAATGTATTCCCCCAATATTCACTTTTTTGATTTCTACTCCTCTTTGTAGAAGATTTTTCAGAGTATAGGGAGATTTTAGCAACACCATTGTAATTTTTTTTGATGATTCCCACAGCCGGACGCTTTGTGCGGTTTGAGTGACCGAACACACTTCGGCCGATAAATTGGCCGGGGCCGCCATCAATAGTAAATTTTTCTCCCAGTTAGAGGCCGCGAGTTCATTATCACAAACCACAAGTTTTCCTACCGGCAATTGTCCGCACCAGCCGATGATTACCTGACCGTGAATAAGACGGTCATCAATTCGCCAAATGATCCCTGACGTTTGCACTTTTTTTATTTCCTTTATTCGTCCGGCTGAATAGTAAATCTGCTCTTACAATTTTGCATAATTTAATAAAATTTGAAGCGCTCAACGTTTGTTTAAATATAAATAGTGTGAGAAAAATTTAAAATGCTTTTTCATGCATTTTTTGATATCAAGCTTGATTCCCGGAAGCAGTTCGATGAAAGCCGATCTTGAGGATAATTTTTAGATATATTTTTTTAGAAGCGAAGGTGATACAGAAGAAAAGTGAGAATTAATTTGAATTTTCTCCAGCGCGAGGTAATGTAAAATGGATAGCCAGACCTCCAGTGATTTCATTCTCCGCCCATATTTTTCCCCCATGGGCTTCGGTAATGAGTTTGCAAATAAACAGTCCTAAACCACGTCCTTTAGAATTTTTGTTCTGGGAAAACCGATAATATTTTTCGAAAATACGCGGAAGCTCCTTCTCAGGAAGCCCATCACCATTATCTTTGATGGAGATTTTTATCCAATCCTTCTCAAAAGATTGTGCTTCCAGAACGATGGAAGAATTGGCCGGCGTGTGATGAATGGCATTCATCAACAGGTTTAAAAATAAACGCTGAATCTGAAATTCATCTCCCTGTAAACTGGTAAGATGAGATGGGATTTTTTTTGATATTTTGATATTTTTGTTGTCGGCTTTTATCCATACCGTCCGCAGTGCCGATTCTACTACATTGTTTAGATCGATGGACTCTTTTCGCAAAGTAAAGGCACTCTGTTCAAATAAATAGACGTCACCCAGCTCTTCCAACAAATCCAGGGTATCATCTCCCAGTTCAATGGATTTTTCCAGAATATTGCGATGCCCTTCTTCCAATTTCCCAAAAGTACCACTCATCAGCAATTCGAGATATCCGATTAAACTATTTAGCGGTGAACGAATATCGTGCAGGAGCAGACTGGATAATTCTTGCTGTAGCTTTTCACGTTTTAAGAATTGTTCACTTAATTCGAGAAGTTGAGAAAAATAAGTTTCCTCATTGTTTAACAGGCTGATCAGGGCTGTTCTTTCAGAGATATGGGTCGGGGGCGGAGATCCGATATTTATAACGAGTGGCTTAAAGAAATGATTATTCGAATTTCTAAAAAGTGAATCAAACGGAAAAGAATTTTGCTGGTTGTCAATCACAAGCAGGTCATATTTTGAAAAAGATGAAAAATCGAGTTTGGGAGCCACTTCTGTTTTTGTCACTTCAAAGTGGTACTTTTTCAGAATCTGGCCAAATTTCTGAAGAAACATCCGATCATTGCTCAGAATAAGGGCATTTTTGCTGATGGGAATATGTTCAATCAATAATTATTTTCCTTTAAACTTTGGCGGACGTTTTTCTAAAAAAGCACTGGTTCCTTCTTTCATGTCGTCTGTCCCACAGATATTTCCAAAGAGTTCGCTTTCCAGATTTAAAGCGGTATCGAGATTTTTATCAATGCCGTCGGAAACGGCCTGCAGGATATAGCGAACAGACATCGCCGGTTTAGCTATTAGGCTCTGGGCCAGTTTAATGGCATGATCCATCAGTTTATCGGGAGCCACCACCTCATTAATCAAACCAAATTCCAGAGCAGTTTTTGCATCGATCATCTCACCGCTCAGCAATAGATGCAGGGCCCGGGTTTGACCAATTAGGCGTGGTAAACGCTGGGTTCCACCATAGCTGGGAATTAAACCCAGATTGATTTCGGGTTGTCCAAATTGGGCGTTTCTGGAGGCGATTCGGAGATGACAGGCCATGGCTAATTCCAATCCTCCTCCCAGAGCAAAGCCGTTGATGGCAGCTATGACTGGTTTTTCCATCTTCTCAATGTAACGAAAGACTTTCTGGCCGCGGGTAGAAAATATCCGTCCTGAGATTTCATCATGATTCCTGATCTCTGCGACATCCGCACCGGCCACGAACGCTTTCTCACCGCTACCGGTTACAATAATTACAGCCACGTCGTCGTTCTGTTTAAGTTTCTTAAAGGTTTGAAAAAGTTCAGTGACGGTTTGAGTGTTCAACGCATTCAACTTCTCTGGCCGATTAATGGTGATGATAGCCATTTTATTTTCAATTTTTAAGGTGATATTTTTTTGGTTCATGAGCCTCTCCTTTAAAATTGTTTTTTAGAATAATTCAACTAAGCTTTGAGTGCCAAGAATAAATCGATGTGTTTTTGGTATGTCTTTGGCCTTGATAATTTCAACATTTGTTCCCAGGATACTGCTCTCGATGCGAATACCCACATTTTCTATTCGACAGTTTTCCATGACAATACTAAATTCTATCTCACTGTTGATCAGACGGGTCTGATCATGAATGGAGGTATAAGGACCAATATAGCTGTTTTCCACCAGACAATTTTCTCCGATAATCGCCGGACCGCGAATATGGCTGGCTTTGACCTGGGTTCCTTTGCCGATAATGACTTCCCCCACCACCGTCGAACTCTTATCGACCTTACCCTCGATTTTCCCCTTTTGATGGGAGAGGACTAAACGATTTGCTTCGAGTAGATCTTCGGGTTTTCCGGTATCCTTCCACCAACCGGTAATTTCAGAATAGGTTACTTTATATCCATGCTGGATGAGATATTGGTGAGCATCGGAAATTTCCAGCTCTCCTCTGGCACTGGGCTTAATGGCATTCACAGCTTCAAAAATGGTGGAGTCATATAAATAAATGCCCGCCACAGCATAGTCACTTTTTGGTTTAGCCGGCTTTTCTTCTACGCCCACAATCCGGTTGTTTTTTATCTCCGGCACTCCAAATTGAGTCGGATCTTTCACCAGTGAGAGCGTTAAATGACAGTTACTTTTTTCTTCTTCAAATTTTTTAATAAACTTTTCAATTCCGCCGATCACCATGTTATCTCCCAAATAGAAGATAAAAGGTTCGTCTTTGATAAAGCTTTGAGAAATTTTTACCACATGGGCCAGGCCTAAAGGTGATTCCTGAGGTATGTATTGTATATGGATTCCCCACTTTTTACCGTTTCCAATGGCTTTTGGCACATCCTGATTATCGGCGTTAATGACAATACCGACTTCTTTGATACCGGCTTGAATAACGGCCTCGATGGCATAATAGAGAATGGGTTTATTGGCGATAGGGATCAAATGTTTATTTTGCGTGTGAGTAATGGGACGTAATCTGGTTCCCCTTCCGCCGCTGGTTATCAGTGCCTTCACTATAATCTCCTTACTAAACTTAAATATAAAAACCTGTGCGGTAAATGAACAGGTCAAATATCACAATTTTACCATACTCAAATAAAATTTATAGAGCTAATTGCGCATTTGAAACCGAAAAATGAATTTGCTCAGCCGCATACGTTTTACCAGCAATCATCTGGAAGTAACCGACGGTTGTCATCGCCTGGCATACTCTGCGTAAAAATTTTTCTCGCGCCAAAGTCTAAATAGTGCATAATTAATAGTTTAAAATTAATAGGTGAAGTGTTGCAGTAATAGATTTTCTGGCCTTTAATAGAAAATGGGATTTAATATTTACCCAAAAAACACTATAAACTATAAACTATTAACTATTAACTATTAACTATTAAATAATAATTGTTTTTCTCTGCGACTCGGCGGGGGAATTATTATCGCCAAGATGTACTTTTCGTCTATAGCGGAGGTGACATTTTAATTTTTTACTTGCAAAAACCTATATTTCGATTATAATTTTAGCACTCGAAATAATAAACTGCTAAATTTTTAATATAAGTTATTGAATAACAATAAATTACAAAAGTAAAGGAGGTTATATGAAACTGAGACCATTAGCTGATCGAGTAGTGGTAAAACCGGTGGAAGATCAGGATAAAACTCCTGGTGGGATCATTTTACCGGATACCGCTAAAGAAAAACCAATGAAAGGTGAGATTATAGCCGTCGGTCCGGGAAGTTTAAATGACAAAGGTGAACGGGTGAAAATGGAGGTAAAAAAAGGTGATATTGTGATTTATGGAAAATATTCCGGGACAGAATTTAAATTGGATAATCAGGAATATCTGATTCTCAGAGAAAGTGATATCCTGGCTGTGATAGAAAATAAATAAAAAGCGATAATAAAAAATAGGAGATAAAACATGGCGAAATTAATTGAATATAGTTCTGACGCTCGGACGAAATTGAAAAAAGGTGTCGATCAATTAGCCGAAGCAGTAAAAGTGACCCTGGGTCCAAAGGGTCGCAATGTGGTGATTGAAAAAAAATTTGGTGCCCCTACTGTCACGAAAGACGGGGTAACCGTAGCCAAAGAGATTGAATTGGAAGATCCCATGGAAAACATGGGTGCTCAGATGGTCAAAGAAGTGGCTTCCAAGACCAGCGATGATGCTGGTGATGGAACAACCACGGCCACTGTTCTGGCTCAGGCGATTTTTAATGAAGGATTAAAGAATGTTACCGCTGGTGCCAATGCCACTGAAATTCGCCGCGGTATCGATGAAGCCGTAAAAGTAGTCGTCAGCGAATTGAAAAAGATCAGTCGTGAAGTTGAAGGTAAGAAAGAAATTGCTCAGGTTGGTGCGATCTCTGCCAATAATAATATAGCCATTGGCGAATTGCTGGCTGATGCCATGGAAAAAGTGGGGAATGAGGGTGTCATTACGGTGGAAGAATCGAAAACCCTGGACACGGTTCTGGATGTGGTCGAGGGTATGCAATTCGATCGCGGTTATCTCTCCCCTTATTTTGTAACCGATCCGGAAAACATGGAAGCCATCCTGGAAGATGCGGCGGTACTGATTCACGATAAAAAAATCTCCAATATGAAGGAATTGTTGCCTATTCTGGAAAAGATTGCCCAGACCGGTAAGCCCTTGTTAATCATTGCTGAAGACGTGGAAGGTGAAGCCCTGGCCACGCTGGTAGTGAATAAAATCCGCGGCACATTGAAAGTATGCGCGGTGAAGGCTCCGGGTTTTGGCGATCGACGTAAGGCCATGCTGGAAGATATTGCCATTCTTACCAACGGACGGGTAATCAGCGAAGAAACTGGCTTTAAACTGGAAAACACTGTGCTGAGTGATCTTGGGTCGGCCAAACGAATCGTGGTGGATAAAGAAAACACTACCATCGTGGAAGGGGCCGGGAAAAAAGAAGAAATCAAAGGTCGGATTGCCCAGATCAAGAAGCAGATTGAAAACACCACTTCTGATTATGATCGGGAAAAACTGCAAGAGCGATTAGCCAAACTGGCTGGCGGGGTAGCGGTAATTAAGATTGGAGCGGCCACTGAAGTTGAAATGAAAGAGAAAAAAGCTCTAGTGGAAGATGCCTTGCATGCGACTCGGGCGGCAGTGGAAGAAGGAATTGTTCCGGGTGGTGGAGTGGCCTATCTGCGCTGTCTGCCGGCTCTGGAAAAAATGAAACTGGAAGGCGATCGTCAGATCGGTGTCAATATTGTTCGCCGCGCCCTGGAAGAACCTATCCGTCAGATCGTCAATAACTGTGGTCTGGAAGGATCTGTAGTGGTTGAAAAGGTGAAAAACGCCTCGAAAAATTTCGGATTCAATGCGGCAACCGAAGAATTTGAGGAAGACATGGTAAAAGCGGGTATCATCGATCCGACGAAAGTGTCCCGTACGGCTATCGAAAATGCTTCATCTGTGGCCGGAATGCTGTTGATGACTGAAGCTCTGGTGGCGGAAAAGAAAGAAGAGGAAAAGACTCCTCACATGCCTCCCGGCGGCGGTGCAGGAATGTACTAAACCTGAAATAAATTTCAGAAAAACCCTCGGTTTCCGAGGGTTTTTCTTTTTCTGCGGGAGAAGAAATAAATGACCATCGCGCTGAACTTCTGATCAGTTCACGGTTCTCTTTACATAAGAAAAGAAGTCCCCACGCTTCCGGCAGGAATATTTTTCTGATAGGAAAAAAACATGTATAACTGACTATTTTTTTTCTTTGCTGTCCAAATAGCATGAATCAAAAACTTTTTTCTAAACAAATGCTAAATTTTTACACTTTGAGTTTATCAAACACTCCACCGCGTTGCTCTTGTTCGAACCGGGTGAAATCGTCCGCAAAAATAAACTGTAAGTTTTGATTGTCACTGGTCTATTCTGAGTGAAGGAATAATTTGTTTGTAAGAGATCGTGTTTATTGATAAATTTTCAAACAATTA
The DNA here is from genome assembly GCA_964394475.1 of uncultured Caldithrix sp. GTDB lineage: Bacteria > Calditrichota > Calditrichia > RBG-13-44-9 > RBG-13-44-9 > RQOF01. The sequence continues at coordinate 15,111 of CAYMXZ010000053.1, forward strand.
TCCGGGCCTGAAAATGTCAGCAATTTCTGAAACAAAAAAAATTACAGTTCCTGATATTATCGCTCGCAAGGGAAGCGATGACAAGATTGCTGCGCTCACCGCCTATGATTTTCTGATGGCCGAAATTCTGGATGAAGCGGGTATCGATATCATCCTGGTGGGCGATTCGGCAGCCATGGTAGTAGCGGGTTATTCTACCACCCTTCCAATCGGTATGGAAGAGATGCTGTATCATACCCGTATAGTTAGTAAAGCAGTAAAACATGCCCTGGTAGTGGCTGATATGCCCTTTTTATCTTATCAGACTTCACTGGAAGAGGGAATTTCAAATGCCGGGAGATTCCTGAAAGAGGCGGAAGCCCAGGCAGTAAAAATCGAAGGCGGCGAAAGTTTTGCCCCTCTTATTCAGCGACTGGTGGAAATCGGCATCCCGGTCATGGGTCATCTGGGATTATTGCCGCAATCGATTCACAAATATGGAACTTATAAGTTGCAGGGCAAAGAGCCGGAGGTGGCTAAAAAATTAGTGCGAGATGCTCAGATTCTGGAGGATTGCGGTGTCTTTTCCATGGTGCTTGAGAAAATTCCGACCTCTTTAGCCCGAAAAATTACACAAACCGTCAAAGTACCGACCATTGGTATTGGAGCTGGTCCTCACTGTGATGGACAAATTTTAGTGAGCCACGATATGCTGGGAATTTATGATAAATTTAAACCCAAATATGTGAAGCGGTATGCCGAATTGGGTGAGGAGATGAGAAAAGCTTTCCGCCATTATATTCAGGAAGTGCGCAGCGGAAAATTTCCCGGCAAACAAGAATCATTTGATTAATCAGCTGATATTTATTCTTTATTTCTTAAAGCATACCTGAAGATGAAAATAATTAAGACAATTCCAGAAATGCAAAGGACCGCGGATGATTTTCACCGTCAGGGAAAGATTATCGGGTTGGTTCCCACCATGGGATATCTTCATGAAGGCCATTTACAGCTGGTGCGGATGCTGCGACCGCAATGCGATGTGCTGGTGATCAGTATTTTTGTCAATCCCATTCAATTTGCTCCCACGGAGGATCTGGATAGATATCCTCGCGATTTTGAGAGAGATGAACAGCTATGTCGTTCTGAAAAAGTTGATATCATTTTTTATCCCGAAAATCTGGAAATGTATCCTCAGCCTTTTCACACGTTTGTCAACGTTGAAAAACTATCAGAAGGACTGTGTGGAGCCTCTCGCCCCGGTCATTTTAGAGGAGTTGCCACAGTGGTGGCTAAGTTGTTTAATATTGTTAAGCCTCAGCTGGCTATTTTTGGAGAAAAAGATTACCAGCAATTGATGGTCATTAAACAAATGGTAAAAGATCTGAATTTTGATATTGCCATTCATTCTGCTCCTATTGTTCGTGAAGCTGATGGATTAGCAATGAGCTCTCGCAATAAATATTTAAGTCCGGAAGAAAGAAAGGCTGCCCCACTTATTTACCAGAGTCTTTTAACGGCTCGCACGCTGTGCCAGCAGGGTATGGATGATCCTGAAGAAATTACTGAAAAAATGATCAGTGTTTTGCAGAAAATTCCCCGGTTAAAAATTGATTATATCTCTTTTGTCGATTCTCAAACACTTCGGCCGGTAACTAAAATAAAGGGGGAGGTGCTGGTGGCCTTGGCGGTTTATATTGGTCAGACCCGCTTGATTGATAATATCATTATCCATCGCTGACCTGAGTGATGCCTCTACTGGATATCGGAACGAATTTCCCCATAAAAGTGGTTGATAAATAATTGACCTGAATCAAAACATATTTTTGAAATAATAGTTAATTGGGTAGCAAAAATATCTATTTCGTAGGATTTTAAGTGGGTAGAAAATTGAGGTTCACATGAGTTTGATTACGGTTATTCTGGCGGCAGGCAAAGGTAAACGAATGAATTCTGATTTGCCGAAGGTCTTGCATCCGATACTGGGGCGCCCAATGATTCACTATGTTATTGAGACTGCCCGTGCCATTGGCTCGCGGAAAATTATTCTGGTGGTGGGACACAAGAAAGAACTGATTATAGAGGCTACGAAAGATGAGCAGGTGGAATATGCGGTTCAGGAACAGCAATTAGGCACCGGCCATGCGGTATTGCAAACTAAACCATTTTTCGAAGACAACGGAGATAATGTGCTGATTTTATCTGGCGATGTTCCTTTGCTCACTCCCCAAACCCTGAATAAAATGATTGCTGTCCAGCTCGCCGAGCAACCGTTGGCCACCCTGTTGACGGCCGTCATGGATGATCCCACCGGTTACGGACGGATTGTGCGCAATGGTAAAGGATTTGTCCGCCAGATTATTGAACACAAGGATGCCACTCCGGAGATTCGCAAAATCAGGGAAATTAATGTAGGAATTTATATTTTCCAGAGTCATTCTTTATTTGCGACTCTTCCGCAATTGAGCAATAATAATAGCCAGGGTGAATATTATCTGCCGGATGTCATAAAAATATATGTCGATCGGGGTGAGAAAGTGATTGCCCTGCCCACTCCCGATGTGGAGGAAACTCACGGTATTAATGATATAAATCAGCTCAGACAGGCGGAGAAAATATTACAGAAACGCTTGCAAAAATCAACTTTTTAGCATCAATCAGGCGGTTTTGATCTGTTTGTCATTCCCGGCCTGCGACGATATAGATGAAAAGAATTTCGTTCTCTCTTATTGAGAGGGAGGATGATCCACTTCTCATTTTCCCGCCTTAAGCGTTGTTTATCCGCTAAAAATGGAGTAAATTTTCGGCGATGAAAGAGTCTGAAGGTGGCGAGATGAAAAATGGAGATGAAATTATTTCTATCGAACAGCGGCCAGATTACATCTCTCAGATCAATGCC
>CAYMXZ010000054.1:0-17954 GCA_964394475.1 uncultured Caldithrix sp.
CTGCTTAAAAAAATGGCGTTACCCTTCGATAAAACCGCAGAAGGAAAATATTCACTGGTCACCGAAGGCAGCCACTCTCTTCCCCGCATTTTACATTCCAAAGACAATACCGGCGAATTAATTCAGAAAGCCATTGTTACCGAGCTGAAAAAAAATTCCAATATCACGCTTCTAACCGGATATACGGCAGTGGATCTGATCACTCCTTCTCATCATTCCCTGGATCGCTTGAAAGTATATGAGGTTCATTCCTGCAGTGGCACTTATTTATTTGATCAGAAAAAAGAAACGGTCATAACCGTATTAGCTAAAAAGACAATTTTAGCCACTGGCGGATTGGGTCAGATTTACTTGCGCAGCAGTAATCCGGCCTGGGCCAGGGGTGATGGATTGGCTATGGCCGTGCGGGCTGGCGCGCGGGTAATTAATTGTGAATTCATCCAGTTTCACCCCACCACTTTTCATTATAAATTAGCTCCTCATTTTCTCATTTCCGAATCGGTGCGCGGGGCTGGCGCAAAATTGGTGGATGACAAAGGTCAGCCTTTTATGAAAAAATATGATCCAGAGTGGGAAGATTTAGCCCCGCGGGATGTGGTCTCCCGGGCTATTCATGAGGAGATGTTATTAAAGGATCTTCCCAATGTCTATCTCGATTTTGCTTCCTACATTCCGGCGGATGAAATTAAATCAAAATTTCCCACCATCTATCAGAGCTGTCTGCAATATGGCATCGATATCACCAGAGAACCCGTGCCTGTGGTACCCGGGGCTCATTATTTTTGTGGCGGGGTATGGGTTGACGAATGGGGACAATCCACTATTCAAAATCTATATGCGATTGGCGAAGTAGCCTGCACCGGCGTCCATGGTGCCAATCGTTTGGCCAGCGCTTCTTTGTTGGAGGGGTTAGTATGGGGATATCTTTCTGCCCAGCATATTATACAAAACATCGCTGCCGCTTCCCGTCCTGAACCACAAATTTTTCCACCCTGGAAAGATTTAGGAATAGAAAAACCAGATCCAGCTTTGATCAGCCAGGACATGAGTTCCATTAAGAATATAATGTGGAATTATGTGGGGTTGGTGCGGACGTCCGATCGCCTAGCCCGTGCGCTACGGGAATTAAATAATTTAGAATTTGAAATTGAACGTTTTTATCGCGTTTCAAAATTATCGGATAGTTTAATTGGTCTGCGCAACGCGGTTCGCTCCGGACTGATTGTCGCCCAGGCGGCCTGGACCAATAAAAGAAGCATGGGGTGTCATTACCGATTATCGTAAAACAGGCAATGCTCTTTTATTACTGTCCCGCAAGATCAACCTTTTTTTAAGGGTAAATCCAGATATTCCTGCTTGCTCGAAAACTTGCTATCATTTTTTTAAAAAAAAAAGAGACTCGACCTTACCAGAGGTCTAAAGTCTCTTCGTTTTTTTAGGACAACAGCACTTATCGCTGCAACAATTCATCCCTTTGCTTATTCCATTTCACCCAATCGGATTTGGCATCTTCCAGCAAATCAAAATCAGATTTCTGATAGCTCCCGTCTGGTCTGATTCGCAATTGCTGTTGGGCTTTGACAATCTCGATCCACTCACGCTCAGAGACATCGCGCGGGCCAGCCACGTCACGCGGACCCGGTACATCTCTCGGTGGGCCAACTGGACCTGGAGTTTGAGGCTGCAGACTACCGGTTCCAGGAGAGGCAGGTTTCACTTCTACCTGACCATCATAAACTTTTACCGTAGAAGTAGAATCCTTCTCCACATCCAGGCGGTAGATGGTACCACGCACGGCGATCACCGCCGTAGGTGATTTAACCGTTACATAATCATCCTCTGAGAAAATCTTTTGAATGGTAGCCCACAGTTTTCCCACACTCAGATAAGAGTTCGCCTTTACCGTTTGCTGAGTCACCTGAATATCTTCCATGGTATAAATGGAATTTTCATCGATTCGGATGACATCGCCATTCTTCAGGGTAATTTCGCAGCGCGATTCTCGTTTGGTCTCAATTTTATCACCTGAAAATATGTCCATATTAAAATAGGCCATCTGTAATTCCGAACTTCCTGATGGAATCACGAAAACCCGATTCAAGGGAAAGGTAATTTTTCCGACGGGTTCACGGCTGGTAGCCGTTGCTGCCACCATCAGAAAAAATAATGCAGCAATAAGTCCTCCCCGAAATATTTTGATCATGCGACCTCCATTGGTGTTCAGTTTAGGAAAATATGGTGATCATTTTTTTCACACTGAACCATTTTACTTTACCCGAACCACATCACCGATTTTTAATCCCATACCTGAAGTGATGATGGCCTTGCAGGCTTTCCCTTCCGCTAAATCCTGTGCCACTTTTATCTTGCCGATCATCTTCTCTTCACTTCCCAGGGCTAAACCGGTATCGGGGTCAATTATTTCTTCACCTTTAGAATAAACGACAAATTCCATGCCCGGCGTTACGCCTCCCGCCGATCCCGGTTTCATGTAAACCGTACCATCGTCGTTTACCTTGATAATCTTTCCTTCCCAGGGAATTTTATCCATCGCTTTGGTGATATAACCAACGCATTTATCAATTGCTTTGCGGCTGGCTTTTCCTAACAGAGTTTCATCCCAATAGGTGGGATTACCAAAATCGATGCTCTCCACACTGACATTATCCAGCTTGGTGCTACCCTCTTCACCTTCGGCGCTCTCGGCAGTAACAATCTCTCCCGTGCTGGTATTTACCAGACGAATATCAACCACGGCTCGGGCCTGTCGTTTGCTCAATCCAGCTCCAATACCTATTTTACCTATCCCTCCGCCAATTCCGGATTTTTTCTCACCAAATTCAGAAACACTGCCCATTACCATCAGTTCTACACCCAATAACTGACCAACCTTGGCGGCACTCTGTGGGGTTACCGCTCCTGACATACCCAGTCCTTGCTCCTCCAGAACTTTCGCCAGTTCCTGGCGCTCTACTACCATAAATTTCCCGCTCTTTACCAACTGAGTCACCAGCATATCGGCCAGTCCAGTTCCAATATTATGACCCCAACCGGAGCGGTCTTCAAAATCCACAACCGCAATCCGTTTCTTTAAACCCGTGAGATCCTGGGTAAATAATTGACAGACAAATAATAAAGATAAAAGAATTACTACATATACTTTCATTGAACATTTTCCTCCTGAGTTGTAGGCTTAACAATTTTTGCAACGATTGCATTTTGGGTCACATTGACCACTTCGATGGTATAGGGTGAAAAATCTTTTACCACTAATTCTTCGGCCACCTGATTGGCCGTACCGCGAACATCCAGATCAAACAACGCCGTTTGTTTGGAGTAATCGCGTTGATAGACATTTTGCACCCCACGAATATTATAAGGTAACATATTCTTGATTTTCACCAGATCAGAAAAAGTTTCCACATTCAGCAATCTCAAACTGATGGTGGTGCCGCTATACACATCCTTTTGCCAGCGTTCAACGATTTTATTGGTTAGATCATCAGCTGCCATTTTAGCAGCTTTCTTCAGCGCCAGCGTTCCCCCGGTAAGCTGATCGATGTGAGCAGCAGCGGCTTGTTGACTGGTCGTGGCCAGCATCGTTCCATCATCAGCTCGTAATGCCCGCAAATTGATGGTTGCCTGGCAGGAAACCATTCCTGCCTGGGACATGACAGCCGGACCTCCGGAAGCCGTTTTTGCCACGGCTTTCCCCACAATTAATACCTCGGCACCGCTTTGCAGAGCAATATTCTGGGCCGCTTTTTCATCGCCTTCCAGAGAAGCCATTACCAAATCCTTGGCTATCTTTCGGGCAGCGGCTTCGCGATCAACAAATGGAAATCCTTTTTCCATCAGGGCATTCATCACCTCATTTTCGGTGGTGTTCATGTCGATGCCCCAATCGTAATAATGGGCATCGATGTTTCGCTCATCGACGATAATCATTAATCGCGGTTTACCTTTGCGGGTTATCAACAAACCCAGTGCATCCAGATTATTCTTCAGACTGCCTTTCCTCACCACGGCTTTAATGGTCACCTCTAAAATCGTATCGCCCTGGCGTGATTTCCCCATCACCTGGTACTGCTCCACATAGCCGGCCGATTGACTGTAAATGCGATCCTCAATGGTTTGATAATTTTGAACTAAAACATCGGATTGTACCATGGTTCCAATGACCTGCTCCACCGCATTTCGCAAGGCATTGGAGATCGCATCTTCCTCGGCTTTCGCCAGATCACCACTAACGATTGCACCGATCCCGCGGGCGACGACTTCCTGCTTATCATCCGTCGTCACCTGTGCCATCACCATACAGGTAAAGATGAATAAGAGAATAACACTACTGACGGTTATTAATCTCATATTTTTCCTCTCACAAGGTTCTTTATTAAAACCTGAAAGACCGGGGTTCAATTGCCCTCCGGCATCACCCCAGCCTTTCAGCAACGTTACATCTTCCTGCCGAATACAAACAGGTAATTTACCTTCAGCGATTGCTTTTACAACTTCGATTTCAGATTACGAATAATATTCAATGATTCTGTTCCAGATACTGGTCCCAACGGTTTAAAAGTGCCGTCGTCAAACCCGGGCATAATACCTCGACTGGAGACGGTCATAATCGCATTGAAAATCGGAGAGGTATTATTCACGTCGGCGAATGGTGATACCTGCCCGAAGAAACGGGTTTCCAGGGAAGGATCATTCCAGTAGCGTACCATAAATTTTTCGATCAGACGAGCGAATTCAGCTCGATTCACTTTTTCATCCGGGTGGAAATTATTATCCGGCAACACTTCCAGCACCCCTTTTTCAATGCATTCCTGAATAAAGGATTTTGCCCAGTGATCGGCCGGGACATCGGGAGGAAGCGCCGCGCCGGTTTTGATCTGCTCGGTCTGTCCCATCGTTGGAGCCGTCGGTGGACGGAATCCCGCCTGAGTTGGCTTGGGAGCTTCCCGGAATACTTTCTGCAATGGTAACTCAAGGGCAAAGAGTACCGCCACGTCCGAGCGAGTAATTTCTTTCTGCCCGGCTATCTTTTGCAATTCCGGCCGCTGTCCGGCAATGGCCGATTTGTAAGCCGCCAGATCTTTGATGGCCTTATCGGCCTTCATGTTTGTTTTATCCAGCTCCAACACCTTCGAATAGGCATCCTGAGCTTCATTATAACGATTCGCCTCTTTGTACACATCACCCAGAGTCATATAGCCTTCTACCGTGGCTCGTTTCTTATCAGGAACCGTAGATTTGGGAACATCGTTTATCGCATCCCTGGCTTCATTAATTGCGTCTTCATATTTGCCCTGTTTAGCTTTCACTTTCGAGCGCACAATTTTTGCCAGAACCCATTTGCCATCCAGATCGAGGGATTTATTAGCATTTTCCATGGCCGCAGTTAGATTGCCCTCTTCCAGATTGATCCAGGCCATTCCTTCATAGGCTGGAGCGAACCTGGGGTTGAGGCTGATCGCCTGCTGAAATTCATCCATGGCATCTTTGTATTTTTCCTGATCTAACAGCGACTTGCCCCGATCATAATGAATTTCCGGAGTATCGACCACCGATTGAGCTTTGCGTGCTTTTTGTCCCCCACCGCAGCCCACGAAGTACACCAGAACAACTAATGAAAGAAGCAGTATCGATAACTTCCACTTCATGATTCAATCTCCTCTTTTTTATTTTTATCAATCGAGAATTAACATCACTTTGCACTGCTCTAAGAAATTTAAATTAGCGGCGGCGGCTCGAATCATATTCGCCTCATTATTGGGAATCACCACATCCGTCTTATGAGTACCGGTTACTCCGGTGGCTTTAACCACCAGCGGGTTGTTAGTGACTCGCTCATTTCCGCGGGCTTTATTCAGATCTTTCTCATATCCTACCACTCCAATTTGCAGCGCATAATCGCGGCTAACCGAACCGGTGCCATATACTTCCATTCCATTCTGGTCAACAATTTTGGGAGCCAGGGCTGGTCGCAATCCCAAACCGCGGGCGTCAATGATCAGACCTGTATACACCACCGATGAAGGAGCACCCTCATAACCATAAGGAGGACGTTCCGTAGGAACAAAGTCAGTGAGTACCGCTCCAAAGATACCCGACAGAGGAACTTCTACTTCGACCTCTACGCTTCCATCGCTCTTATAACGGGTATCTACAACCCGGAAGTTCTTCACCGCACCTTCGACCCGGTTATAGATAACATCACTGGTCACCGTATATTGCTCCACGGTGACTTCCGAGGTAATATTCATTCCCTGCACCCGCTCCAGCAAATTTCGCAAAGCCACTCGCTTTGCCGCCTCAATCGCACTGGCCCTTTGCGCACCTATAGGTAAATTGGGGTTGGGAGCACCAATTCCCACTTCACGAATTATCTGATCGGTCCAATCCACCATTCCACCAGAAGGTGTCTTCTCAAAATACTGTGAATACACCAAAACTGGTACCATCAATAACAGCACAAAAAACAACTTGTGATTCATATACACCTCCATAGAATTATGAGTTTTGATAAACTAAGCGATTGGATTGATTTATACTGTGACAATAATCACTTATCATATTTTAGGACGGCTCCTGTTTGGAGCGGGTGACGGGACTCGAACCCGCGACCCTCAGCTTGGGAAGCTGATACTCTACCAACTGAGTTACACCCGCTTAAAGAAAAACCAAAAAAATTTAGGTCAATGTACAATAGAAATCAATGAAAAAGTAGAATAAATGTTCCAGCTGATAATAAAGAAGAAAAAAATGAATCACTTTTATCTTACGATACTACAATGTGAAATATTTAAAACGATTATTACCGGAACTGGTCTGAGACAGTACTACACTCTCATCAGAACTCATCTTTAAGAATAAACAAAGGGACGTCATTCCCAAAATTTTTATCCATTCATCCCGGGAAAAATAAAAAATATCTTCATCGATCACGAGTTTCGATGCAGGGTAAACGAGATATTAAGGAAAGAATTTCTCAGTTTTATCGTGTATACACATATTGCTGCATCCAATTCTCGTAACGGACTTCTCCCCGTTTGGTGGAATTTACCAGCTGATAAATTCCAAATCCATTGATGTCAACAAAATCAAATTCAACTCCGCCTTCCAGTTCCAGATAGGACCAGATCTCATACGGATTCTGGTCGGGATTCACCGGAAACCGTTGATACTCTGAGGGAGGTCCATAAAGGATATACACCCGTCCCATGTCCGTGCTCCAGCCTTCCACACTGGCCTGCGAAAAATGCACATTGGCATATTCCACCCGCTTAAAATACTCTTCCTTAAATCCGGGGTTCTCTTTTTCACGGCTGCTCCAGAATTTCACCATAAACGTTTTCTTGCTTTCCAGAGTATTCAATACTTTATAGACATTCACTTCAGAAGAGGTGGCGATATAGCGCGATTGATTAAAAATTTTATCTAACTGGGATTCCGTCATAAAGTCAAATTCATCGGCTAAGGACCGGTCGAATTCATCCTCGGGTTTGACAACGATAATATTGGGATGATGAACATAAAAATTTCGCCGCCGATAGACGGATACATCCTGGGCCGAATCGGTGGCTGCCAATATTAAGGTATACAGTCCAGACTCCAGTTTCTGAATATTGAGCATGCCGCGTTCCACGGTTGATTCGTTTTGATGGGAACGAACATACTCCTTTTTCTGCCTCACTTTTCCTTCTGAGTCTGCAATTGCTAGCTGGATGAGAATCTTTTTATGACTACCTTCTTCGGGTACTTTTAAATTATAAAGCTCCAGATAATAATACAGTAGCGGCTGATCCTGTCCGAAAATAGCAGAGGGATGGGGCACCACCTGCATGGTATTCTTATAAAACGGATGACTCTGATCCGTAAAATTAGTTATAATATTCGAACAGATCTGTAAATCGCTCATGGCGATGCGATCACCAGTAAATGGACTTACCGAAATTTCATGGCTGATGGTATCATGCTTACTGAACATCCGGAGTTCATATTTCCCCTCCGGCACGATTAACTTCAGCAACCCCAATTTCCCCGATAAGTCACTGCTGGTATCATCCGCTGCTTTGGTAATATCTACCTGAATCACATCCTGGGCCAGGAGTGAATCGTTCAGTGAATTGAGCAATTGAAAATGTAGTTGGCAGGTAACCTGTTGCCCGACGGGAGTGGACCTGAATTCCAGATTTCCCGGGAAAATCTCATAATAAATTTCCAAATAAACCGAGGTACTGTCATACCTGAATCGGCCGAAATCCATAGAAAATCTGGGTGAGTCAGCAGCAGCATTATCCTTCCCGTATAGACTTAAAGTCGAAAGGCAAAGTAAAAATAGGAATACATATTTCATCATAACTAAAACTCTCCTAAAGATATTCAAATGAAATAATCTCTTTTTGTTTCAGTAAAAAAACTAATCACCTGCAACCAGAATCATCACCATCGAAAAATGTTTTTCTCATTCATTTGTAAAAAGGTAAAAAATTTTATTTCACCTCTCATTTAACGCCACAGTTCATCTATATAAAATTTATAATTTCATCTTTTTAAAATACCATATTTTTTTATGAAAATTAAATATCAATTTAAATTGACGAGTTATTACCACATATTTTTTTAACTTAGCGAAAGTCATTTTCACTCGAGAAATACCTAAAAATCCAGCCGTCACTCCCTTGAATTTAAAAAATTACCCTGTTAATCCTGTTATTCTGTCTAAAAAAATATGTAAACTTTTGTCTTTAATCACGTCTTTACAGAAAAGTTCACAGGCTTGTCTTAAGCATGAACCACTTTCTAGGACACAATCTTATTTCGATAAGATGTAAGAAGACCTAAAAATCTCATCCAGTCACATCAAAATAAAAACGGTCGGCAGCGATGATCTCTCACGTTGCCGACCGTTTAATCTCAGGAAATCAATCCAGTCAATCGCTTAGAATCCGAAGGTGAGCGAGAACATATTATTTCCATCGAAGTACTGGGAATCACGATAACTGTAATCGAATCCGAAATCCACATTATTCAGGTTGTAGTGCAATCCCACGCCCGCCGTGAATTTGTATTCCACATCTTCACTCTTGGCATCATTGGTCAGGAGGTAGCCGCCGCGCAGAGCGATGAGATCTCTGAACATATACTCGGCACCAAATCGGAATTGATCTCGGCCGAGGTTATAGTTCTCAAACACTCCTGATACCATCAGATTATTATTCTCAGCGATGGTATTGCGATAGCTTACACCCAGCTCAATCTTGGCTGGCAATTCATCGCTGGACGGAATTCGGCTGAAGAATTGGGATTGAGAGATACCCGTTTCAAAAGCCTGAGTGGTGAAAGCACTGCCTTCGTATTTCATATCTGTTCCGATGTTTTTCACCACGATTCCGAAATCCACTCCAGAAATATTTCCCAGATCGCGATATTGCAAGCCGATGTCGAAAGCGAAAGCGGTGGCGCTGGCTCGGGGAATACTTTCATAAACCAGTTTCCCATTAACGCCAACCTGAATTCGATCGGTGAGCATCCGGGCATAGGTCAGACCAGTTGTGACAAAAGTGGGTGAGAAGGTACGGCCGGAGAGACCATCGGGATCCGTTACCGTTGTTTCTTTAATATCGCCGAAGTCGATACTTTTAACGGAAACACCTAATACACCCAATCGACCCGCCTTAAAGCCCAGGCCCAGATAGTTCACGTTGATATCGTTAAAGATCTGCATGGTGGAGACGGTACCCATTGCCGTCGATTTCAAGCCCGCTAAACCGGATGGATTCCAGAAGATAGCATCAACACCGGTGGTGGTGGCAATGCTCGATCCACCCATCGCCAGATCTCTGGCACCAACTGGTACAAGTAACTGAGTACCTGCGGCAGTTCCTATTCGGGCGGCATCACCCGCATAGAGAGCAGATAAAGCCGCAAATAGCACCACCGTCAGCCAGATGGTAAAGTGAAAAATTCTTCTATTTGTCATTGCTAACTCCTTCTATTCTTAATTTTCTATAATTACCATTAGTAGAATCTGATAATTTGAGCCGGTTGCACAATAAAGAGCTTCAGTACTTTTTCCGCTCCTAAATCCGGCATATCGATATGAGCAATGTAAACACCACTGGCGACTGGTAAATTGGCGCTATTGCGTAGATCCCATTGCATGAATTGCGAATTATCGGTCTTTTCCAATTTTTTAACCAATGCACCGCTCAGATCGAAAATGCGGATGATGGTTTTAGTGGCAAACGGATTTCCCGGAGTGGAAGTAACCGGCGGTAAATGATAGAAGGTGACAAATCGAGTGAAACGATCCGGCTCTTGTGGGTTAAAGGCATAATAGGGATTGGGATAAACAGTGATTTTATCCACGAGATCCTTTTTAGCCAGAGCTTCATCCTTAATTACGCCAGCAGTGGAGAACGAAAATACATCATTAACCGTAATCGGTTTCGAAGTTATTAATTTCACTGTTGTTCCAGAGGGAGGAGGTAGATTATCACCCGCAAAATCGCAGACGATAAGACGTCCAATGGGATAAACAAATCCACCATAGAAATTAGCGTAGTAACCATCTGTACTGGTATCATAACTGAAATCATAAATGGCGCCAGGTCCACCGGACTGTTGACAGACATTGGCAAATCCAGCATATCCATCAGTATTCGGTTCAGGATCCATCCAGTAAATCCAATCAGAGGCTGGATATTGGAAATATGGATCTATCCCATTAGCGTACCCCCAGAATGACTTAGTTGAATCGTTTTCAACTAAAAATGGAATCATTCGAAGGTTATTTGTAACGTCCCAAAGTTCAAATGGTACGGTACAAATTTTATCATCTGTGAATGCAAACACAGCAAAACCACCGGCATCAGTGAATCTGAGTTCAAAGTCTCTTGGAACAGCATAAGAAACATATCGCTCTAATCGACTAAGTGATCCATCACCGCCACCGGCGCCAATATAGTAATCTCTAGTCGAATTTAAGCTATGCCAGACATTATCAGGAGTCGCTAAAGGAGTTCCTTCCCAGGCTGTTTCTACAATTGATTTAAAGGTAGGCACTGGACCTGAGACTTTTACTTGCACGCCATCAAATACGGGTTGATCATTTTGAGTGAGATCATTATCAATTTCTTGTTTACTCACTAAAACAGTGCCGCTCGAATTCCGAACATTCCATTCAATCTTACCAGTAGATGTGTCTTCAGTGAAGAAAATTTCATAGGTATCACCGGTAGTCGCTGAAGGATTAATGACGGTAACCTGAACCTGTCCGTCACTGTTATTTCGACTTGCATCAATTTCTAGATTGTTCTGAAGAGCATCACCGTACCGCACTCCAGGAGGAGGAGATTGAGTAGTAACGGAAAATACAGTTAGTGGAGATTCAAGGGTTTTCTGTTCTATTAATTCAGGATTTTCATTATAATTATAGGCAGTAACAGCAAAATAATAGGTATTACCTGGGAACAGAGCTTGACCGGTGAGATAATTTTTAGATATCACAATATATCGCTGTATTCCTATATCTTGCCCAAAGGCTACTGGAGCAACAATATCTTCACCGTACTTGGGATCAAAGATTTTTCCATAGATAGTTTCAACTCCATTCACCACATCAAAGGTCGCTATTCGAGTTGCCTTATCTTTTGAAGCATTTAAAGCAGGTAATTGATACACATTATAGCCTTCAAAAGCGTAATTAGCTATGACGGAATTTTCAGTAGCCTGCACGGCATTCGCATCAAAACCCCAGTCTAGTACAATTTCACTTTCTTCTGTAAAATAAGTAACCTTCGGAGAAGGTGGAGCCTTGGGAATGCCGGCAAATAAGTTATCAAAGAGCAACTGGGCGATTTGATCATTGTTCTTAAGCTCTGTAACTGATGACAAATTGTCTTCGGAAATTCCACCGATCAAAGCCACCACAACTTCCTGGGTGTCGCCTGGGGCCATTTTAAAGGGGCCAGAGCAGAGAGCCAAACGACGGTCAGCTGCCGCAAAATTGGCACCCGTACCATCCACATCACCTGTTCCAGCAACCGGATCACCATTTAACGGCCATTTGGTGGGCTGTCCAGTCGCCCGATGAGTGAAGGGAGTTGGATTGAGCACGTTATCATTGGTGATGTAACCTCGTAACAGGTTATACCACTGGAGACTGCCCGTATAGACCTGCAGGTCAGGATCATCCCATTCTGGATTGCCTGCGGAGAAATAACCGAAAGAGGTCATCGGGAGGTTGATCAAACCGGGACCGACTTTCTTAAGGTTACGAATACCGTAATCCACAGCATCATCTACTCCATTTTTGTTCAAATCCTGTCCGGGCTTGCCAACTACCAATGGTCCCTGGAAGAAATCGTAACCACCGGCGGGGGGAGCAATACCAAATTGATCAAAGGTTCCATCATTGGGAGTAGAATTATATCCAAAACCAATTCCCAGAACGGAATCACAACCGACCAGGTCATTTCCACTGGCGCCGATATCGGGGTCACACCATTGCGCCACATACATGGAATCAAATAAGTTGGTGGATCGGTTAATGAATACCTTTCGGATAAAGATCAACTGTCCTAAACGAGCAGCTGGTTGGTTATATCCCCAGATGGTTACTTGCAGTTCCATTCCGATAGGATCAGCACCATACAGGAAGGCTACCGCTGCCGGGTCCTGGTCATTCACCACGTACCACATCACCTGGTCACCATCGGCAAAACCGGGATAGTCGCCTTCCAGCGTGGCATAGCCATCGGCATCCAGCACGGGTTCATAAATTCCATTTTCATTTTTATCTACAAATGGAGCACCCAAATCAGTTGGCCAATTTTTCCAATCATCCCGGTATTGAGCAATTACCGCCTGTGTCATATCGGTAGTTACCGCAGCGGGTTGAACCACGTTGAGTTCAGCCGCATCCTGCACTACTTGCGCATCAGTAAGGGTACGCCAGTCGGAGCGAATACGATAGATTCTGGCTCTTTCATGATTGGGATCTACTGCCACTCCATTTTCGAACCAGCCCGGTTGGGTACCGGTATTATACGTTGCACCACCCACCTGGATTTTTCCATTGACAATGGTGCCCCACACCAGACCATCCTGGAATACCACGTTACCGGTTCCACGGGGATAAATTCCACCGCCGGAAGCACCGGCTGGTTCAATCCCGGAGGTTCCGTCATGGTATTGCCAGTAGGACCAGTTATTAATATTGGAAAGAGAACGTGTCACTTTATCGGCTGCTACCTTCGCAAAGGAGACCTGTCCGCTATAGCTGGATGGCCAGGCTGCCATCGCACCCATCGTCAGGAACAGCAGCATCCCGAAGGTAAGCAGGATAAATAGAATTATTTTATTCCGCATCATTTGTAACTCCTCAATTTTATCTTTCAACAAAAGCCATTAATACTCAAACTTAATTCCAAAGAAGATCTGCCGCGGTTCACTGAATAATTCCACCCCAGCTACATCCAGGAAGGCACCGCCGTTATCCAGATTTATGGCCTTATACATCTGGCGGTATGTTTCGCCTCCACCAACGATACCGTATTGTGCTCGAGCCGTATTCTCGATTTGCGAAGCCACCGGACCAATTCGGCCAGGATCTGAGTAATAGCCATCATCAAAGGCGCTGCCGGTTAACTGGTAGACATTGATGACGTTCTTGGAATTAAACAGATTGAGTACCCGAGCATAGAGAGTAATATCCAGATTCTTTAACAGGCTGAAGGTCTTATCAATGCGCAGATCCACATTGAAATTCCAGGGAGTGGTAGAAGCTCCCAAAGGCTCAATGGCTTCTCGGTTACGGGTATCGAACATGTAATCTACCCCCGCATTATAGGGATCGACCTGTCCACCTGGAGGAGTATATACCGTGGTAAAGGGATGTCCGCTGGAGAAACCGAATAAAATATTGGCACCCAATCGCTCGAAGATCGGTCCGCCATCATTTTTCGCGAAACGATAATCAAATACAATGGCGCCGGTATGAGTTTGCGAATAATCCAACGGGAAGACAATGGTCGGTTTCTGGGTGCCATTATAAATAGCACCATGGTAGGCAATATTATTCGAACCAGTACCTTTGGCATTAGTCAGAGTATAATTGATCTGGGCTTGCACGCGTTGAGTGCGACGTAATGTCAATCTGAATTCCAACCCTTTGGTGGTGGCAAAGTCCCCATTCACAAAGCGTTCATAATCCTGCACATCGGCAGTAGATGCCACCTTGGTTTTATCCACCTGAATCTGACCCTTGATGTTCTTATAGAAACCAGAAATATCGATGGCGGCTACCCTGGAAATCTGTTGTCGGAAACCGATTTCATATGAGGTGGTCTTGATGGGTTCCAGACCAAATCCAATGGGGTTGATATAATAGAATCCACCCTGAATCTGACGGGACATTCTCCAGGTACTGAAATAAATCTGGTCTAATTGACCCATCTGGATAAATTTGCCATACTGGGAATAGAACACCGTTTTTTCAGTCACCGGGAAGGAGAATCCCAGACGAGGACTTACTTGTATCCAGGGATCTACATCTACCCATTCGGATCTAACGACCAGACCGCTCTGTTCATCAATTTGCGGACTCAATGGATCGCGCAGGGTTTTATCATCACTGTCGAAATAATCCAGGCGCAATCCGGCGTTGATCACCAGGTCATTCCATTCAATCTTATCCTGCAAATAAGTAGAGAAGAATAATGGTTTTTTAGGCCCTTCTACATAAACGCCATTCTCATAGGTCTTTTCGCCACTGATTTCATTTCCATAGATATCGAATCCGTAGGCATCCACTCCACCATTCGAAACCCAGGTCTTTGCGGGTACCGCTGTCATGCTGCCAAATGTGGTAGGATAATCGGTTCGATGATTGCTGTAAGAGGTATCAGCCGTATAGATCATGACACTGGGAGAAATGTCGAAATACCGCACGGTATACTGTCGGGCTTCCAGACCAACTTTTAATTCATGATGACGACCGATCTGGCTGACAAAATTCAGAGCGCCGCTGATGTAATTTTGTTTTCGATGACGATAGAAGTTATTTGGATCGCCCTGTCGTTCCATGGGGAATCCTAACAACACCAGATCATACTGTGGTCTAAAGGCATCACGATAGGTGACTTTCCCGCCAGTATGTTGAGCGACTTTACTGCTATCATAATAGGCTGTCCAGTCGTTCCCAAAGTAATCATCTCCAGTTTCTTAATCATAGAGAAAGTATCCCAGAGTTAGTTCATAATAGGTGGTCGGTCTGAGAATGTGGGTAATTTTTCCGGTCAACAGCATAGACTTATCATCTTCGTACATTTGACGATCGTTGAGAATATTCAACCACGGTTGATCATATTGAAAATAACCCGGGAAATAATCTCTTTCCATACTGTAGCTTCCAGACAGTCGGAATTTGATGGGGCTATAGTCAAATAATAATGATCCATTCAAAGAGTAACGGTTATTAGTTTGTTGCGGAGTATATCCTTCGGGATACCAGACTGTAAACAGGGAATCATTTGGCCGGTTTGCGGATAAATCAGGAACATTTTCAAAAACATATCCACGGCTAAATCGTACCTGGTCATCGCCCTGGTAATTATTTTCACCAGCCAGGAAGAAGCGAATTTTATTTGATCCTAACGGACCGCCTAATGTTGCCACCACATTATGATGCTGGTAGGAATAGGTACCCAGGAATTTTTCACCCTGGCCGACAAATTTGTCGGTTTGAGCATCCACTGAAAAGCTGTAGTTGCTGCCACCGGTTTTCATTTCCGTTC
The DNA here is from genome assembly GCA_964394475.1 of uncultured Caldithrix sp. Classification (GTDB taxonomy): domain Bacteria; phylum Calditrichota; class Calditrichia; order RBG-13-44-9; family RBG-13-44-9; genus RQOF01. The sequence goes on from CAYMXZ010000054.1 coordinate 15,807, forward strand.
GGATAATTCCCGAATTGGCGCCACCAAATTCAGCCGTGTATCCTCCCGCCAATACCTGTAATTCCTCAATGGCCTCCTGAATCACATAAATGGCCGGTCTGTTATTCAACACATTGGTGGTCGAGGCACCGTCCACATAATATCCAGTTTCTTCTGAACGTCCACCTCGGATATGGATATTCCCATCCTGGACAATCACGCTATTCTGCAACTGAATCAAGTTGTTGAACCCACGCACCGGAATGGATTCAATTTCTTTAGAAGTCACCAGCGAAATACTCTGGGTCACATTTTTCTCCACCAGTGGCCTTTCGGCGGTAATCACGATGGCTTCTTCCAATTCCAGGGTGGTTGGCTCCAGTTGAAAGTTAATTTCCGTGGTAATGCCAGCGGATACACGGAGATTCGACACCACCACATCTTTATATCCGATGTAGTTGGCGCGAATGGAGTAAACACTTACCGGCACATTCAGGATCACAAAGTATCCATCAATGTCGGTCGAGCTTCCCATGGTGGTTCCTTCAAGGATAACATTGACACCCGGAAGCGGTTCTCCTGTTGATTTGTCCGTGACCACACCAGCAATTTTGCCCGAGGATTGGGCAAATACCAACACTGGAATGAGCATTAACACCACAAATAATTTCTTAAACATTAGTTCACCTCCAAAAATAATTAGTAGTGGTTTAATAATTAGGAAGGAATTAAAAAAACGCCGCTAATTAAATTAGCTCATAGGGCCTCCTCCTATGTTATTGTTCAGCGGGATTTATATCCTCCCTCCTTTCAAACCCCATTTTACCCTATCACCATTATGAATACAAAATCCATACCACGGGCATGATCACATCTATACAAGTCATTGTATTATTTAATTTTAAAGCTCATAATAATAAGATTTGAATTTTGTGATATGGATCAATTTTTCCCCTTTTAGTAGGAAAATTTTTTCCTACCTGTTGATTGCTCTTTAAACAGAGAATAATCTATTCCTCAGAACAATTTTTGTCAAGAATAATTTTTTTCTAATGATACCATCTTCCCATCGATTCCAAACGACTTATAAAATGTCCCGCTGCCAATTAAATGTATTTTTTGTTTTGAATTTTGAATTCGGTTCATCTATATTTTCCTTCCATTTTATTCTGACTATAATAAGAGGAGCTACTGATGAGATATCTTTTAATCGTTGCCAGTTTGATGCTGTTGATGAGTGGAGTGGCCATTGCCCAACCTCAACCCTCCACACCCGATATCCCGGAACTGCGGGAGATGCACCATTACATTCATCCCATGTGGCATAAAGGATACCCTCAAAAGGATATTCCGTTGCTTCAGTCACTTTATCCCGATCTGTCATCCCAATTTGAAAAATTGCAGCAGGCGGAGTTTCCAGAGGAATGGCCCGAGCGAAAAATGGCCTGGCAACAGGGATTAACAAAAATGCAACAGACCCTGAAAAATTATAAAAATGCCATCGATAACAATGATGCTGAAGCTCTCCTCACAGCAGCCAGAGCCTTGCATGATAATTTTGAATCCTTAATGCAGATTGTCAATCCACCCATTCCAGAAATTGATGATTTCCATAAAACGCTTTATCATGTCTATCATGATTTCCTCCCCAATAAAAACTGGGAAGGTATCTGGCAATCAATAGATGAATTCAATCAAAAACTGGCTAATCTGGAGAAAGTAACTCTCCCCAAATGGATGGCAGACCAGGAAGAACAATTTATCAAAGCGCGAAAAAACCTGCGACAGGCCGTTGAGGATTTGACAAAACTTAAGGGTTCAACAGATCAGAAAGAGCTAGAGAAGGCGGTTGAGAGGGTTCATCAGGCCTATGTCGAACTGGCTGGAAGCTGTGAGTAAAGATCTATCCCTGATCTCTCAAGCGTAAAAAAGCCTCTTCGCCTGGAAAGGAGAAGAGGCTTTTTCCTTTTCCTAAAATTTAGACATGATAACGGGATTTACAGGATTATTAAAGGTCTGACCTACTCTTTCGTAAATCTGTATTCGATGAAACTTTTCTCAATTAATTTAGACGGGATAACAGGATTTACAAGATCATTAAGGGTCTGACCTATTCTTTCGTAAATCTGTATTCGATGAAACTTTTCTCAATTAATTTAGACGGGATAA
>CAYMXZ010000055.1:0-17911 GCA_964394475.1 uncultured Caldithrix sp.
TCATAGGAGACTTGCACTCCCAAGTATCAGCGCCCTGCCGGGCGCACATAAAAAAGCCTTTTGCTCAGAATGAACAAAAGGCTTTTTTGGTCAAGTACAAACCGATCAACGCAATAAAATCATTTTCTGAACGGCTTTGTTCTGTCCGCTGCTAAGCTGGTAATAATAGACACCACTGGCGGCTGGTCGACCCCCATCATCTTTTCCGTCCCAGATTACCTGGTAATTTCCACCGGTTTGTTTCTCATTGACCAGCTGGCGAATTGACTGACCGAGTGAATTAAAGATAATCAATTGAGTCGCTTCCGGAGTGGGGTTATCAAGGGTGTAATGAATAATGGTTTCTGGATTAAATGGATTGGGATAGTTCGATCCCAGTTTGAAAGAGAGCTTCATAGCTTGACGATCGTCGATTGCGGTTGGTCCTTGATTAAACCAGCGGATACTGCGCACCAGAATGGAGTCGCGGTCCGGTTCATCGGCAATCTGTTCGAAGCCAATTCCCAGGTAGACGACTTTGTAAACGGGAGTGGCAGCTCGGATTCCAGCCACATTGGGTCCGGTCATATATTTCAATATCGGTGTGGCCAATGAATCATGAGCGGAAATAATTTCAGGTGAACGGGTATACAGATCGCTGATAATGAAATTAAGACCATTGGTAATCGGATCACCGGTATAGCCATTGACAAGGAAGAACAACGAAGAGTTATTCACAAAATTCGCATGCAGATAATTGGTATAGAATGATTGGGCGAATTGACTCTGGGGATTGGTTCCGAAAATATCATTTCCAATATCCTGGCCGGTGATGAACAGATTTCTCCCGTTATCCAGGAAATTTTGCAGGACGGCTACTTCTTCCGGATAAAAGGCGGGAATCGTATTCGCACCGGACCAAAAAATCATTCTGAAATGAGAGACATTTACTCCTGGTGCTTGTAGGGCATTATGGGAAACCACTCCATAACTTTCGCCGGTTTTATCCAGAGCATTTGTCAGGTAGGATTCGTATCGATAATCAGTAGCGTCGATAACTAATATATTCAAGCCTGTTTCAGTTACCATACGGAAAGAAATATCATCACTTACCCCTGAGTTATTAGCAGAAACAAAATGCAAAATTGCCTGGCCGGCACCATCAACGCCATTGGGATTTAAAGAGACAGTAATGGTTGTGCTATCACCAGAATCTACAGTGACTGAATCTATTGTTCCGGCAGGAAACGTACCATTACTGGTGGTATATTCTGCGCTCCACCCCAGAGGAACTTGCAGGGATACATCAATACCATAGGTGTCCTCCATTAATCCCATATTATAAATTTTAGCAGAATAGTTCGCAATTGTAGTATTGCTTGCCAGTACATCAGGACTTTGACTGACCAACATGGCCACATAATCAGGAGAAATGAGAGTGGTCTGGATGGCTTGCTGAATCTCAGCGTTTGAATTCAATGGTGATCCAACTTTGTAAGCTAGAACAACTACCCGGCAGCTATCCGGTACAATATCAGGTGCCGGGCTGGGTGGCACGGGTACGGTATAATTAACCGTTTTATTGATTTGCTGACCTTGTGTCCAGCTACCATTTATGATCTGTTCTCCCAGTGCGCCATTCATCATCGCTCGAACCACCCAATCATGAACATAATTTGGTACCACTGAACCAATTTGTGTTTGTGGCCACACAATTCCATCTTCAACTAAAATAACATTGAATTTATATTCACCCGTTAAATTTTGTAAAGCAGTGAAATTAATACTGGCAGAAAATTCTCGAGTTATACGATTATAGTTTCGGGAAATATCAATAGCAACAGTAGCCGGTACAGAATTGCGGCTATTCATCAATGAGTACCAGGCACTGCGTGATTGTATTCCGGAAACTCTATCAATTATTCCAGTGGGATAAGAGCTCAAACTTAAAGAACTTAAAATCGTATTACCGGGATAAAAACTGAGTGGATCACTGCTATAGTTGGCAGGACCATGATATGCCAAAATAATGGCATGAGGAATATTCGGAAGAATAGTATTGTGGATGATGACATCACCCTCTGGACAGTATTGGCACCACGTTCCGGTGCAGAATTCCAACACCGGATTTCTCTGGATTTGTGAGAATATGAAGTGTGAAGTACCAAAAAGGAGAATGATAAAGAATATTGACGTAATGATGCTGTACACTCTTATTTTCCCCATTGAACATCTCCTTTTTAAATTAATTTTCGCTTGAAAAGTTAAATATGATTTTTTACTTACTATTAGGAAAATTTTCCGGTAGGTTATCTTTATGCAGACAACCTAATTTAACTTCATTAATATTTATCTTCAAGATTTATCTTCTCCTTTACTTTCATCCGTTTTTATTTCTGCTTTTGATATCTTTTTTAATTTGGGATGATATAGATAAATCAGATCGCGATATTGGATAATGGTTTTGCGTCCCAAGCCAGTCACTCGCACCATTTCCATGATTCCAAAACCCTTCTCCACTAACAGCTTGATATTCTTGTAGGCCTTCAGATACCGACCGACTGATTCAATGGTATGGGTGGTCAACCGGGCAATGTCCACCTCCGGATAGCCTTGCTCATATAAGTTGATAATGCTGGCCTTATGGGTGGGCTTACTCCCTTGATCCAGGATAATTCCTTTGGTCGGTAAGATATCCTCATGGGTCTCGTGGTATATCCGCAGATACCTCCCAATCGTGGTGAGACTGCGATTGAGTAACACACTCAACTCGGCTCCACTCAATAGCCCTCCCTGATCATAGGTGCTCTTGACCAAACGAGCCATCACTTCAATATCCATCTCAGTCTGATTCCGGTAATTCTCTTTCGGCTTCCCATGAAAATTCTGCATCCGCATAATGATGTCTTCTTCACTCACTACCGGCAAAATCACGGTCTTCACCTCATAATCTTCCACCCGTGTCCCATAACTGGGTTTCTTACAGCCCGCTCCGGATGGTCCGAGAGGAGACATGCAATAACCGCGAGAGATCTTCCTGGGTGAGTAATCCTCCCTGATGATAGGCCTCTTCGGTTAACCGCAAAATCCGCAGCTGCCGAAGCGCTTGACCCCCCTGTACCCGCAAGACATCTAAATCCTCGATCCCGTTATTCATCGTCACGGTGACCCGTACCATATCCTGCTCACCCAAGGGTACCCCATGCTTGGCCTTGCGCGATGCACACAAAAACCGTATCTTACCCAGCGTCTGGGGTAAATCACCAAAGAGAATCTCTTTGGCCAGCTCGAGTACCCCAGCACTCTCGGCGGGGGATAACTCGAATTCACACCGGAGCGAGTTCATGAAAACCTGCTCCGGCGTCTTTTCTAAAGATCGGTCATATAAACTGTTTCTGCTATGATACATCTTATCCTCCGGTATTGTCCTGAATCTTTCCGGTTACCTCTCTGCATATTCCGAAAGTTTAACCTTATTTTTATTCAAGACCTACCGGAAGATTTTCCTTATTTTATCAGTATCATTTTATGCGTTATCTGCTGACTCCCAACCTGCAGCTGGTAATAATAAATTCCAGTTGGAGATGGGTGGCCTTCAGTATCTCTTCCATTCCAAATAACGCGGTAACTTCCAGAGGTTTGAATGTCATTGATCAGAGTTCGCACAAGCTGTCCAATATTATTATAAATAACCAATCTGACTGGTTGGGCTATGTTTTTATTTATAAGATAACGAATGGTAGTCTCCGGATTGAAGGGATTAGGATAATTATCATATAAATAAAAATCATAAGCCAGCTGGGATTGATTATTTCTAATAGAGTTAGGAAGGGTACTCGCAGTAAAAGCTTTGGTTAGAAAATCAGACGGATTCGACCAATTTTCTATTTGGATGGTAAAATTACATTGATCTGGCGTAGCAGAAGTTTGGACATCGATAGCCAGTTCCACAATTTCCGAAGCGTTTAATACTACCGGATCAGGTATTGTATCAAAGAAAGGAGCATAGCATACTCCCGAAATTCCTCCCATACAGAACGAACTGCTCCAACCACCCGGGAAATTATAATTCGTGCGAAATACTCGTAGACTTTCCTGATTCACAGTTGTATTCATTAAATAGGTCCGAAAAAGAATAGTACTATCAGGCGTACCATATTTCATAGTTGTATCAGCTTGCCAGCTAAAGGATTGGGAAAATAACGAAAAAAGAAATCCTGTGAAAAGAGTTGTTCTAATTAAGATGGCTGCCCGGAACATCGGATCTCCATATTTTTTGACCTAATTTATATGAATTTTTAAATTTATCAAGTTAATTTTGCTTTTTTAATAAATTCTTGTAATCGACAATACATGGTTTTTAATTTAGTATGCTTATTATTAAAAATAAACTCACAGGTAATACTTTCGTCATTGTGCTCAATTATAAACTAAAAAAATATATTCGAAATTCATCACCTGGCCAGTTTCGGCTTTGCAGAAACCTTATCACATAATCATAATCAATCAAAAGGAGTGTCATGCATACCGGCGGCTTATTTTTAACCACTCCTCTCCCATCCACGAATGTTTTTTCTCCCGAAAATTTTACGGAAACTCATCGCGAGTTCAGGCAGGCGATGGAAGATTTCGCCAGAAAAGAAATTCGTCCCCTCAAAGATGCCATCGAAAAATTTGACAAAGCGCTTTCTCTGCAGTTAATAAAAAAATGCGGAGAGCTGGGATTCCTGGGAGTGGATATCCCTGAATCCTTTGGCGGTTTAGGTTTGGATAAAATTACCTCCACCTTGCTTGCAGAAAAAATTGCGGATGCACACAGTGAATCCTTTACAGTGACTTATTTTGTTCATGTGGGAATTGGTACTCTGCCCATTGTGTATTTTGGCAGCGAAGAGCTTAAGAGGCGTTATTTACCAAAAATTGCCAGCGGGGAATGGCTGAGTGCTTATGCCCTCACCGAACCGGAGGCCGGCTCAGATGCCTTGTCATTGCGCAGTCATGCTCAGCTCTCCCCCGATGGAAAATATTATATTATCAATGGCAATAAACAATTTATCTCCAATGGCGGTTGGGCAAAGGTTCTGATCACCTTCGCTAAAATCGATGGGGATAAACTCACTGGTTTTATCATCGATCCGGAAAGTCCGGGTGTAACCCGAAAGGAAGAAAAAAATAAATTAGGACTGCATGGTTCTTCCACCTGTAATATCATTCTGGAAAATGTGCAGGTGCCGAAAGAAAATATTCTGGGGGAAATTGGAAAAGGTGCTGATATTGCTCTGAATATTTTGAACATCGGAAGATTTAAATTAGGGGCGGCAGTTCTGGGAGGGTGCAAGAATGCGATCGAACTTTCCTGCCAGTACGGATTCCAGCGTCGCCAATTTGGTCAACCCATTGCCCGTTTCGATGCCATTCAGAAAAAAATTGCCGAAATGGCCATCCAGAGTTATGCCTTAGAAAGCATCATCTATCACACGGCTCATCAAATGGATGAGGCACTGCAGGAAGTGGATGAGAAATCTCCTTTTTATTCCCAGGAAATTGCCCGGGCCATTGAAAAATTTGCCATCGAATGTTCTATTTGCAAAGTTTATGGAAGCGAAAGCTACTGGAACATGGCAGATGAGACACTTCAAATATTTGGAGGATATGGGTGTATAGAAGATTTTCCACCAGCCCGCATGCTGAGGGACACACGAGTAGACCGCATATACGAAGGTACCAATGAGATCAACCGACAGGTGATTTTGGGGTATCTAATAAAAAAGACTCTCCTGGAAGAACTGCCCATTCGCGAAAATATAAAACAGTTGTCTGGTACAGATCTTCCCGATATCCAGCTTTCAGCAACAGATCCGTTGAAATCCGAGAAATACGCCGTGGAGAGAGCTAAACAGTTAACGCTGCTGCTTTTTAGAGACTGCCTTACTCGCTGGGGACAGGATTTGTTGAATCAACAACAAATCGGTGAAACGTTGAGCGATATGGTAAGCACCCTGTACCTCCTTAACACCACACTGGTCCGAATCAGCCAGAATTCTGCACCATCACATTTTCCTATACTGTTGCAGGTTGGCCAGGCACTTACTGCCCAGAAAATTCAAGAGATAATTCGACAGGCGCATTTACTCCTGCCGGCAATTTACCAGGGCAAAGCCCTCCAGAAAGCCAAAATGAAAGTCGGTCAATTTACGAAGCAGATGTCCTTAGACACTGATATCTTTTTGCTCCGGCAAAAAATTGCTGAATATGTTTATGAGCAAAAAAAGTATCCGTTTTAAAGATGTGTAAATTCTTTGAAGCAATTTGAAATTTTTTTTAGGAGAAGGTTATATGCATACCCCCGACCACTTTGCGGTGATCATCGATGCAGTGCGCAGTCCAATGGGAGTTAAACGAGGGAAGATGATCGGAATGCGAGCGGACGATCTGATGGCTCAGGTTTTAAAAAGCTTATTATCCAGAAATCCAAAATTACCGCTTGAAAAAATTGCCGATGTCATTGTCGGTTGTGCATTTCCGGAAGGCGTTCAGGGTATGCTGATAGCCAGAGGAGCGGCTATTTTAGCGGGTTTACCGGCCGAGACCTGTGGAAAAGTCGTCAATCGCTTTTGCGGATCATCCATGGACGCTATTCATCAACTGGACTATGCCATCAATCTGAATGACTATGAAGCCGGGATCGCCGGGGGTGTGGAGGATATGTTTGGCATACCGATGGGTGGCTTTAATCCCAGTTTTCACCCCCAGCTGTATCAAAAGCGGTATTATATCAGCATGGGAGAAACGGCGGAGATTTTAGCGCAGGAAGGCCAAATCAGTCGCGAGGAACAGGACGAATTCGCGATGGCTTCTCATCGTAAGGCTTTGGAGGCTTGGAAACAGGGATATTTTTCCAATGAAGTCGTTCCTGTTCAATTCAATGGTACGGTTATCGAAAGAGATGAAGGGCCGCGTGAACCAGATCCTGAAAAAATCAAAACTTTAAAACCATCCTTCGACAGTCAGGGAACGGTGACGGCCGCCAATAGCAGTCCTTTATCGATTGGAGCGGCTGCGGTATTGCTTACCAGCAATCAATTAGCGGCGCAGTTTGGGTTGAAACCCCGGGCACGAATTATTGCCCGGGCAATTGCGGGAGTTGATTGGACGCGCATGGGAATGGGACCCTTACCCGCTACTGAAAAAGCCTTGCAGCGAGCGGGTTTAACATTAAGAGACATTGATGTTATTGAATTAAACGAAGCCTTCGCCGCCCAATCGCTTTACGTCATCAAAAAAGGCGGTTGGCCAATAGAAAAAATTAATCTCAATGGGGGAGCAATTGCTCTGGGACATCCTCTGGGCTGTTCGGGAGCCAGGATTCTTACCACCCTGCTCAATGTGCTGGAGCAAAAGAAAGCCCGCTATGGGCTGGCAACCATGTGCATCGGAGGGGGTCAGGGTATTGCCACAATTATTGAAAGAATGTGAGAAAGGTGAATGCTCATGCCGACCATCAATAAAGTTGCCGTATTAGGGGCCGGAATAATGGGAAGCCAGATTGCCGCCCATTTGGCCAATGTGGGTATTCCCACCTTGCTCTATGACGTGAAGCAGGATCTGGCAGAGACTGGTATAGAAACGGTAAAAAATCTGAAACCCGCCGCCTTTTACAGCCCTAAATATGCTGATCGAATCACACCCTGCAATTATGATGATCATCTAAAAAGACTCCAGGAAGTCGACTGGATCATTGAAGTAATTATTGAAAAAACAGAAATCAAGAAGGAGTTATTCAGAAAAATATTTCCCCATATCAAACTGGATTCAATAATTAGTTCAAATACCTCTGGTCTTTCGGTCAGTGATCTGATCAGCGGCATGCCCGCAAAATTCCAGCGCCAGTTTCTGGTGACCCATTTTTTCAACCCTCCCCGCTATATGCATTTACTGGAAATAATTCCCGCCAAACGGACTCGATCGGAAATCCTAAAAATGGTAACCGACTTTGCCGAGAACGTTCTGGGGAAAGGGATCGTTTTGGCCAAAGACACTCCTAATTTTGTAGCCAATCGCATTGGCATCTTCAGCATGATGTTGGCCCTCAAATTAACCGTTGAAATGAATTTAACGATAGAGGAAGTGGATCAACTCACCGGACCGATTATTGGTCATCCCAAAAGTGCGACTTACCGAACCGCTGATCTGGTTGGATTAGACACCCTGGCTCATGTAGCGCAAACCTCTTTCCATAATGCTCCCACCGATGAAGCTCGTTCTTTATTTCAGATCCCTCTTCTCTTACAGAAGATGCTGGAAAATAAATGGTTGGGAGCTAAAACCGGCAAAGGATTTTATCAAAAAGTTGGTAAGGAAATTCAGGCTCTTAATCTGAAAACCATGCAATATGAACCTTCGAAAAAAGTCCGTCTGGATGGTCTGCGAGTGGCCAAAAGAGAATGGAGTACGGCCGGAAAAATTAAGGCGTTGGCCTATAGCGATGATGTGGCGGGCAAATTTACCTGGGAATTGTTATCTCAAACTCTCATATATTCGGCGAATCGCCTGCCGGAAATTGCTGACACCCTTGTTCACATTGATCATGCCATGAAATGGGGGTATGGATGGGAATTGGGACCTTTCGAAACCTGGGAAGCCCTGGGATTAGAAAAATCGGTTCAACGGATGCATGATGAAGGAAAACCAATTCCCGAATGGGTCAGACAGCTGGTTGAATCAGGTGGCCAATCATTTTACAAACTGCAGAGGAAAAATCTCGCGTATTATCATATTCCAGGTAAAAAGTTTAAAGGATTAAAAGAGAATCCGAAGATCATCCGGTTGAACATTCTTAAAAACAGTGGAAAGGAATGGCGAAAAAACTGGAATGCCAGTGCGATTGATCTGGGGGACGGAATTCTTCTGGTGGAGTTTCACAGTATTGTGCAACCTGCCATGAATCCCCTGGATGGAGCTACAATGGACATGATCTCAGAAGGTTTAGAGATGGTAACCGGTCAAGGATTTAAAGGAATGGTAATCGGTCATCAGGGAACTCATTTCTCAGCAGGAGCGAATTTAGCCTTAATCCTCAAATACGCAGAGGAAAAAAATTGGGCTATGCTGGAAAGGTTGAGCAAAACCTTTCAAGATATTGCGCAGAAAATCCGATTCTCTCCATTTCCGGTGATCGCGGCTCCGTTTGGGATATGTCTGGGAGGTGGATTTGAACTTATCGCCGCCTGTCACCGTCGAGTGGCTTCTGCTGAACTGTACTGTGGATTGGTGGAAGTGGGAGTGGGAGTCATCCCGGGTGCGGGTGGAAATCTGCGGTTGCTGTTAAACCACCGGGATAGCTTAGCCAAGAATCGACCCGGGCCTTTTCCGATCGTTCAAAAATCATTCGAAACGATTGCTTTTGCAAAAGTTTCGACTTCTGCCAAAGAAGCTGTCTTCCTGGGTTATCTGCGTCCGGAAGATAAGATTGTGATCAATCCTTACCATTTACTCTATGAAGCTAAACAACAGGCCTTAGAGCTGGCTGAAAATTTTCAGCCACCTATTTATGAAAAAGAAATTTATCTACCTGGGGAAGGAGGGAGGCTGGCCATTGAAATGATCATCGATGGATATCAAAAAGCCGGGACCATTTCCACACACGACGCTTTAATTGGGAAAAAGCTAGCTTATGTGCTCACCGGCGGGGCAAAAGCCTCTCCCCTATCACCGGTCGATGAGCAGTATCTGCTAGACATCGAGCGTGAAACCTTTGTCAGTCTATGCGCTGAACCCTTATCCCGGCAACGAATGGCTTATATGCTGAAAGAAGGTAAGCCATTGCGAAATTGAAGGTGATAGAATAGTTAAAAGAGTTATCAGGTGGGCCATCTTGGCGCGATTTTAGAAGTAGCTTTATAATAGAAAAGTTTTAATCTTACTTTTTTAAAATAACGCTGGTCAATTCCGGTAATACCTCCCCGGCTTTGCCTTTTAGAAAAATATCTGTTATCTCAGGGGTATAGAGCGATTCTTCCGGATTCACTTCGATGATCGTGGCGTTATTTTTCTTGGCAGTATAGGGCAGCATGGCTGCCGGCATCACCTCGCCAGTTGTTCCCACCAGCAGCATCACATCCGATTTTTCGGCCGCCGCAAATGATAAGCGACTGACTTCTTCCGGTATCATTTCATTGAAAAAAACAAAATTTGGTTTTAACACGCCCTGACAATGGGGACAGCGTGGAGGAAGAAAATCGAATTGAATGCCATCGACCAGGGTGTTCTTTTTGCACTCCATGCACATTAAAGTACGAGTATTTCCGTGAAATTCATGGACAACCTTACTACCGGCTTTTTGATGAAGATTATCGATATTCTGGGTGATGATTTCTTTGACATATCCCGCTTTTTCCAGTTGAGCAATGGCATAATGGGCAGGATTAGGCTGCGCCTGTGCCATAAAATCATAAAAAATTTGCTTCATCACTTTCCAGGATTCAGCAGGATGATTAAGAAAAAAATCTAATTCCAGATAACGCGGATCATATTTTGACCATAAGCCACTCTTTCCCCGAAAGGAAGGAATTCCGCTTTCCACCGAAATTCCGGCACCAGTAAATACCACTGTAAAATTGGAGGATTGAATCGCGTGGGCAGCACGTAAGAGATTATCAGAATTCATTTTCTTTCTTGTTCCCGGGTCTAATCGATTCGCCGGGGATTATTCCAATAAAATTGAGTAATTCCAAATTGATTAGCGATCCAGAGATAATTGCCATCCAGCAATAGACGGTAACATGGGACGCTTAATAAACCATCCATGGGAGTAAAAATTTTCCAGAAGTTCATATCCCGGTTATATTTTAGTAATCCCTCTGGACAACTTACCCACACACTCCGGTCATTGATAACAATGTCAAAAAAAGGTCCGGAGATTTCCCTTCCTAATTGAGGAAAAGATTCCCAGTTCTTATTTTTTCCATTAAACCAGAAGACCCCCTGCGGTGAGCAGAACCATACTTCCTCTCGAAAAGTATTTACCGCCGTCACTGGCAGATCACTAATGGCCACCGGCGGAATGACCACCTCCCACCCGGAAGTCAGAGAGCGGGAACGAAAAATACCTCTGTTGGTAGCCGCCCACAAGGTATCTATTTGAGAAGCTAAACGAAAAATGGTGGCCAGACTGAGATTCTCATCTTTCACTCTTTTGATTATCCCGGAATAAAGATCGAGGGTATTCAGGCCTTTATCAGTGGCGATATACAGTGTACCATCACTAACCAGCAAATCAAGAACATCCCGACTGAACAACCCCTGCCGCTGGTCAAAGGTTTTCCACTCTCTTTTTTGGACATTATACAGGGACAGCCCGAGGTCTGTAGCAAACCACACCGAATCACCGCTCACTTCAATATCACGGACATTATCGCTGGGCAGATTACTTATCCAGCGAGATCGAAAATAATTCCAGCTACCATCATTATCATGCCAATTCACAATCCCTGGTCGCCCCTGGCCAGGCAAAGGTTCTCCACCAATCCACAGATCGTTATTTTGATACTGAATCACCCGCGGACTGATATGAGTTAATCCGAAGGGAATAACATCCATTCTGCCAGAAAAAATATTTCCGATTCCCACCCCCAGACCTTCTATCGCCATCCAGATTCTTTCCCAGCGATCTCGTAAAAATCCGGTGATGGGATATTCATCAAAATATTCATCCATAATCCGCCAGTCAGAAATCAGGGTATAATTTCCATTGGCAAAAAAATGAGGCAATCGATTTAAATATTCAGATGAATAAAATATATTTTGTTGGATAATCAGGGTATTTTCAGGTATTTTCTTTTCCGGGAAAGTAAAAGGCCATAGCGAGCCTTGCGATTGACAAAGCCATTCCTGCTCGGCTGGTTTAAAAATACAGGTATCATCAGGAGTAACCGCCCACAGTAAATTATTTGTTAAATCATAGGCAACATCCAGAACCGTATTACTGGGCAATCCATTGCTGGTGGTATAGGGATAGTCCCAGAAATTTTGGTATAATTCATACCGCAGAATTCCCCCATCGGTGGTGGCAAAATAAATGTAATCGTAGCCCACTGCCATGGATACAATTTCTTTGCTTTGCAGATAACTGATCCAATCATCCAGAGCATACTTGCTGCGTCGCTCTTTCTCACTGGAAAATTCTTCCTGGCGGACGTACTGCGCCATTAAAAGGGCAGGAAATAAAAAAAGGAAAATGAATAAAAAGGAAAGGAAGAATTTCTTCAAAACAAGCCTTTACGTTATGGTGATTTATTCACCCATGACCTTTATAATAACTCTTTTCCGTCGTTGCCCATCAAATTCGGCATAATAAATTTGCTGCCAGGGACCAAAATCCAGCTTTCCAGCCGTAATAGGTACGATCACCTCATGATGAACCAACAGGCTTTTTAGATGAGCGTCACCATTGGTTTCCCCGGTGCGATGATGTAGATAATTGATGTTGAAAGGAGCTAATTTCTCTAACCATTGATCAATATCCTGCAAAAGACCGGATTCAGCATCATTTATCCACACCCCGGCGGTAATATGCATGGCAGAAACTAAAACCATTCCTTCCTGCACTCCACTTTTCTGAACCACCTCCTGCACTTTGGAAGTAATATTGATATATTCTCTCTTCCGGGATGTATTGAACCACAGATATTCAGTGGCAAATTTCATGGCGCCAGCTCCTCATATAATTTATAATCATCATCTTTCCTGGAAAATATTTTCACTATTCGTTGCATTTTCCCCAGCAGTTCATGCTGGCATTTTATTTTCATTTCTACCTCATCCTCCGTATAATGTATATGCTCCACTTGTGCTACCGAATAAATATAATTAATTATTTTTTGCTCGTGAATAGGAATTCGCAGGGTCAGTGGTACGAAATTTTTCTCCAGATATTCACCAATTTTTCGTTTCAGGCTTTCCACTCCAATGTGCCGAACCGCCGAAAGAAAAACCGCCTCGGGATATTCTTTGCGCAGCGACAATAAAATTCCGCTGTCCTTCAGCAAATCAATCTTATTAAAAATGGTCAGAATGGGCTTCTGATGGCAATTCAATTCCTCTAAAATAGTCATTACTACCTGGATCTGTTCTCGAAAATGGATATGATGAACATCTACCACATGCAGCAGAAGATCCGATTCGCGCACTTCGTCCAGGGTGCTTTTAAAAGAGGCCACCAGATGATGAGGTAGCTTTCGGATAAATCCCACTGTATCGCTGAGCAAAATCTGCCGGGTATCATCCAGTTGGACTTTGCGAACCACCGAATCGAGAGTAGCAAACAATTGATCTTCGACCAGTACATCGGCCCCACTCAATATATTCATCAAGGTGGATTTACCCACGTTGGTGTAACCAATCAATGAAACCCGAAAAATATTTTGGCGATTTTGGCGACGGATGGTTTGTTGTTTATCGATTTTGTGCAAATCTTCTTTCAGTTTTTCAATCCGTCGTCGGATCAAGCGGCGGTCAGTCTCCAGCTGGGTTTCTCCCGGTCCACGTGTGCCTACTCCCCCCACCTGTCGAGATAAGTGGGTCCACTGGCGAGTGAGACGGGGGAGTAAATACTGCAGCTGGGCCAGTTCCACCTGCGTTTTTGCTTCGCGGGTACGGGCATGTTTGGCAAAAATATCCAGGATCAGTGTACTGCGGTCAATGACTCTGACATCCAATTCTCGCTCCAGATTTCGGATTTGAGCCGGGCTTAAGTCGTCATCAAAAATAACAATGGCCGGCTGCGATTCATTTACCACCTGCAGTAACTCCTGCACCTTCCCTGGACCAATAAAAAAAGCGGCATGGATTTTCTCACGGGTTTGAAACAGCTGATCGGCGACGCTTAATCCAGCGGTCTCTGCCAATTGTGACAGCTCGGCCATATGATCTAACTTTTCCGCCATCTCTTGACCGGGAAGAATAACCCCGATTAGAATAGCTTTTTGTTCCTTTTCAATCTCTTCAACTTGCATGTATAAAGCTTACATTTCCTCCAATTTTATTTGAAATATTTAGTTCAATTCTGCTTTAGGCTCTGGTGCCCAGAGTTCTTTTTGTTTCCTGGAAGCGGTATAAGAAATCACCATTTCACAAAACAGCAGAATAATGGCAACTACTAATAGATACGACCATAATTCCACTCCAAATCTACTTTTTTCAATTTCAGCATGAACGTCCTGCGACGGATCAATCCAGATCCCATCGGGAAACATTTTTTGGAGAGCTTCGCGCCCATAATATTGCTGAATGGATTCTTGGGGTGAATGATTTACTGAATAAACAAATAGAAGCTTTTCCGAATTCCAGAGCTGGTAATTCCCAATTTCATCATTCTGATCTATTTCCAGATAAAGATCCGATCCCCGAAAGGCAGGAGTGATTTTTTCTTCAAGTCCTGATGGCTTTTTCAACAGGAATTGATATGGCGGCGAAATCCCTCTTAGCACCTGTTTAAGTTTTTCTCCCACGGTGATCTGAAGTCGCTGGGTAACGGGCTGAGTCACCGCATAATAAATCATTCGATAAACCAATGGAACAATTAGTCCTCTGATAACCAGATTCGTCCATTGCGGTTGTAGAGGAGCCGTCAGCAAAAAGAGCGGGCCTCCTTCTTTACTTTTCTGGATAAGAAAAGGCTGACCATTTTGGTATTCTATGATCACTTCACTATTGCCATGCGGTTGCATGTGATAATAAGCATAAACATGAACCGGATTCAACTCTTTTTTCTCAGCAAAAAGACCTTCAAAGATCGGATGAGCCCAGTTGATTCGACCGAACGAAACAAATTCTCCACTTTTTTCAGGATCGCCCTGCCGGGAGATAATTTTCCCCAATTGAAGGTCATTCAAAAAATCATTTATATTCTGAATTGCCAGATTATCGCCCGGGATCAGAATCAATCCTTTCTGATTCTGATGGTACTGCCGCAACCGATTGGTTAAACCTTCGGCAAAATTGGTAAATCCTTCAATGATGACGGTATCATATTCGTCCAAATTTATGGTAGGCCAATCTGATAAGGCTTTTTTTTCATAAATGAATAAATCTTTATCCCTGGCGGCCTGCAATATGGTGGGAATAAAAGACTGAAATTGCAGATGCGGTAGCAAGTGTAAAATTTTTATTTGTTCAGGAATAAACAAATTGAAATAATACCGATTGTCCTCCAGTAAAGCATCATTTTCACATTCCACAAAACCGACCTGATAACCACTAAACTGACTGATGATTTCAAGTTGAAGCAACCTGGTTTCTAAGGGAGCGATAGCCACATTCTGCTGGGTTAAGCGTGTACTCTGTACGATCAATGAAATTATGGAGTTCAATGAACGATTTTTTGTCTGGTTCGTGAGAAAAACCTTCACCTGCATGGGCTGATTTTTCTCCAGCAATTGATTCATGATCATCACTGAATCGACTGAAATATTATCTTCCTGACTATGAAAGACGGGTAAGAAGTAAACACGGGTATTTTTAGGTAATTCTTGCCAGAGGGATGACAACTCGTCTTCATTTACCCCGCTCATCTGAAAATCGGAAATATAAAAAAGCTCTTTATTAGATAAATTGGATTTCTGAAGCATCTCTACCGCTTTCAGGGTAGCGAGTTGAAAATTTCCTTTAAACAATTGTGGTTGAATATTCTTCGTCGCTTTTTTCCATAGTTCGCTGGAGTAATATTCACGGTCGGCAAGGATTTTCATAGGTTCGGTAGCTAAAAGAACGGATATCCGGTCATTCACCTGAAACATTGGTTCAAGGTTTACCCACCATTGTTTTATATTTTCCAGTAAACTACCGGTTAACTGCAAACTGCTCAAAGAGAGACTATTATCGATGATAAAAACAACTTCGGTTGAAGATCTTCCCACCGCAAAATCACCAGAACTGTGCAAAGTCGGTCGAGAAAATGCCAGCACGATGGTAATAATGATCAAGGTGCGGATAAGGAGTAATAGCAGTTGTCGGATGCGCAAACGCCGCATTTCTTTGCGCACCATTTCTTTCAAAAAATGAATGGTGCTGAACTGAATTTCTTTAAATTTGCGCCGGTTAAAGAGATGAATTAAAAGGGGTATAAGGGCTGCCGATAATGCGAATAGCATCGCTGGATTCAGAAAATGAAACATTACCCTCCATGACTAATTAAACATTTGCTCAAAAATACGGTTATTTGTCATATTAAATCAACTTAAATTTATGCTTTAAGTTTCCAGAAGATAACTGAAATTTGGTAAAGTTTTAATTTGATGAATTCATCTAAAAAAATTTAATCCTTTCATTTGCCTGGCCTTACCCCAGTAATTACTGAAGTGAAAAACCGGCCTGATTGAGAAATAATTATTTAGCAAGCGCCTATTTATTTTGCCGGTTATTCAGTTAAAAAATATATTCATATTAAAAAAACTGTCAAAAATTTTAAAAAAGTCATTATATTTATTTATGAATGAATGAGGAATGGTAGCTTCGATCAATAACCTTCAGTTTATTCTGAATAAAGGATTTTGTGATTTTTAGACGAAATACCAGTGACAAAAGAGGCTAAAGAAAGCATAGTTTTTTATGTGACTTGAATCATAATTCATTTATATGTTTTTCAACAATTTTATTTGTTTGGAAATTTATCGTCGAATATGAGGAGAATATCCGAATGAAAGTTTTTCCATGGTTGAGAATAAGCACCATTGTGGTAAGCAGTTTTCTGCTTTTCATCCAATGCCCCCCAGAAATTCCAGATGAAGTAGCACCCATTGTGAACATCATTTATCCGGTGAGTGGTCAGGCAGTCTCTGGAACCATCAAAGTATCCGTTGGCGCGTCCGATGAAACGGAATTAAAAGAAGTCAATCTTTTTATCGATGGAGAGAGAAAGATCTCCGGGAGCGGGCCTATCCTTGAATATCTCTGGGATACTGCACCAATTGCCGATAATCGTAACCATAGCTTATATGCCACAGCAGTTGATAAAAGTGATAATTATGGATTTTCTGGTTCGGTAACCGTAGTGGTAGTTCCCGGATCATTCCCCGACACTTTAGCTCCGGTAATATCAATACTCTATCCGGTTACCGGCACAGTGGTGGTGGATACCGTAAATGTGGTTTCACAGGTATATGATGATAATCAGATTGATAAAGTTGAATATTTTGTGGATGGATTACTGGCACATTCTACCAGTCAGGTGCCATATAATTATCAATGGATCGTCAGCGGTTATGAGAATGGAAGTTCACATTCTATTTTCGCCAGAGCTTTTGATCTCAACCAAAACAATTCCGTTTCCAATCTGGTGACGGTGACTGTTCAGAATACCGACATTACTCCTCCCACTCTATTAATCATTCACCCTGCGGTAGGTAGCACATTTACCGGTGGAGATACCGTTTCGGTCGTGGCAGATGCCCAGGATAATATAGGGATCCAGCGGGTGGAATTTTATATTGATGGTGAATTAAAGCTGACCGATACTTCCCGGCCTTACCGTTATCTATGGGACACCACCGGATACGGAGACGGACGAGTTCATACTATTTATGTGAAAGCTTATGATTTCGCCGGAAACAACAATGCCCAGTTAATTACGGTAACCGTTACTCCATAAAGAAAATGAAATTCCTTGAATGGTTTTATTGACCATAACCATTCGGAATTTTATTCTTTTCCACTTTTATCGGGAATAGGCAAAAGAAATTTTCTCCCACAGTTTACTTCAACGCTTTCAAGCCGGTTCTTGAAAATTTATCGGTTTTTACTTATTTTTAAAGAAATAAAAGCCGGGAGGTCAAATGAAAGTTCTGCTATCCCGAATTATCCGGG
Source organism: uncultured Caldithrix sp. (assembly GCA_964394475.1). Lineage (GTDB taxonomy): Bacteria > Calditrichota > Calditrichia > RBG-13-44-9 > RBG-13-44-9 > RQOF01. Next base: position 17,839 of record CAYMXZ010000055.1, read on the forward strand.
CTATTAAATTAGAGACAAGGTTATTTGAAGAAGTTGAAGCTGATCCCGATTCCCTCGGTCAGGCTCTGGTGGT
>CAYMXZ010000056.1:0-9513 GCA_964394475.1 uncultured Caldithrix sp.
CTACGAAACTCTGGAATATTTTGTAAAGGGAGATATCACCGCGGGCGGGACGGCCCAGCGATTTGATGTGCGTGTAAAGAAACCCCTTGCCGGGTTTTCCGCCAATCCCATTTTCGGTTGGGGAGTCGGGGACGGATACCGCCGGTATGGAGACGGGCACGTGGGCTATCATAACTTGCTGATGTCTGCCGGACTTATCGGGTTCACCTTCTGGATGCTATTATGGGTGAATTTTATCCGGAAGATGCTGGAATCATACAACAGATTCCGAAGACATCATCCTTACAAAAATGTCCCTTTAGTATTAATTGCCTTTGCCGGCAGCATTTTGATCATTCATGTCTCCGTTCAATGGTTTGGCTATTTAATTGGATTTAATAACGCCCTAACAATTGCCTTATTATTTACTTTAGGACATCGGGTTTATTATTTAGAGCAAAGTGTAGTAAAACTGCCGGCGATTAAATCACAAATACATCCTGCTTTACAGAAATCATGAAAATTTTGCTATTAGCGCCTTCCTTTTATACCCTTGCCAATACCCTTCTAAAAGGATTTACTCATTTAGGGTACGATGTGTATCATTATGATTACCGCATACACACCAGCAGCTGGAAGAATAAAATAAATGTTCAAATGTTCCGTCTGCCGTATTCCACCCGCAGCAAATGGGAAAAATATTTTATGGCAGAAATCAACAGAAGACATATAGAGACATTTGAACGGGAGAAACCGGATATTGTTTTTATCTATAACAGTGAAATGTTGCTGCCCGCAACCACAAAATATTTCAAAAGCAAGGCTAAGCTTCTGTTTATCATGGGTGATAACCCCTATTATACCCCAAGCAATGATTATTATCTGCATTTATTTTTTTATGCTGATTTGATTATATCGCCGGATTCCTTCTGGGCGAAACAATTAAAGCTATTGGGTTTGAAAAATATCGTGGTGGATTTCCCGGGATATGATGAAGAACCTTATAAAAATATTACCGTTACCGAGCAAGATCGGCATAAATATAATTTTGATATTTTATTTGTTGGTACCGGATATCCTAATGCCTGGGGATATAAACGAGCGCTTTTCTTAAGTCATTTTACCGAATTTAATTTTAAGCTGTACGGAAGTAAACATTTTATTAAATGGTTTCAATTTTTCCCGGAACTGGAAAAAAGTTTTGAATTAAAAAAAGGTCACATTCCTTTTACTGAATTAGTGAAAATGCATCGCTGCGCCAAACTCTATCCGGTGGATGCCAATCCGGCTATTTTAAACGGCGTGCATTTACGGGTGTTCGATTGCATTGCCATGGGCGTGCTGCCAATAGTGGAGTATCGAAAAGATCATGATGTGTTTTTCAAGGGAATAAACTTGCCTATAATTAAAAATTACCTAGAAATTGTCCAATTGACCAAGCAGTTTTTGCATCAGGATGATTTGAGAGAAAAAACACTAACTGATTTAAGAGAATATTGTCAAACAGAATTTAGCGCGCCTAGTTCATTAAAAAGAGTGTTGGAAAAGCTTTAGAAAATGAAAGATGTATTACATATCCGTTCTTCATTCGATGCTGGGGGAAATGAAAGATTATAAAATTACAAGGTATTGACTCAATTTTAATTTAGACAATTTAATTACTTTCTTATTTCTGCAAATCTCAATACTCGTTATAAATGATTTTTATTAAATTTTTATGAGAAGAAATATTATTTTTCTCATATGGCAAGATAAACCGGGTGGGATTGAAGTACTATTGCCCCAGATCAGTGAAGATTTACCTCACTTCCACTTTGAAGCATTTGTTTTTAGACCAAAGAAAAAAAATTCTCACAGTATTTTTAATAAAGCAAAAATACCGGTTACATATGGTTCAGATAATAATATACTTCTTCTTTTTAAACTTAGTAGGTTTCTGAAAAAAAACAAAAATCACCTGTTTCATGGTTTTAATTTAGGTCCCTTTATTTTCTTTGTATTAAAGTTCTTAAAAATAAAAAGAATTATTTACTCGATTCATGGCACTGTTTACTGGAAAAACGCTTTTAAAAAATTACTCTTTAAAGCATTGTGGAGCCTCTCGATAAGCAAGGAGGATTGTTTTATTGCCAATTCCAATTATTCGAAAAGTGTCTTCGAGACCAAAATTTCCACAAAACCCAAAATTCGCGTTCTCTATAATCCCATTGATACACGGAAATTTGTTTTCAAAGAAAAAAAAAGATTATCAAAAAAGGCTTTTAGAATTTGTTATGTTGGAAGATTGGCAAAAGGAAAGAATTTATCACTTTGGATCGATGTCTGTGAGCATATTTTACATTATTATCCGGAAAGTGAATTTGCTTTATATGGAACAGGACATTTAGACAATGAATTGCGGGAAATAATAAGTCAGAAAGGGCTATTGAAAAAAGTAACTTTAAAGGGTTTTATTAGTGAGGTTGAGAACGCTTATTATGAAAATGACCTAATGCTGTTTTTATCAGAATATGAATCCTTTGGCAATGTGGTGGTGGAAAGTATTTTGTGTGGTACACCTGTTATAGCGTCACAGATTCCATCTATTAAAGAGATCTTTGACAACTATCCCCAATTTTTGGTTCCATTGGATGAATTTCTTAAACCAAATTTAATAAAAAAATTAGATAATTATGAGGAGCTATTAAAAGTTACTAAAAAAGCGAATATTGAATTTCAAAAAAAATTTTCGAAGGAAAATCATATCCAGCAATTAGTAAAAATATATGAAAAATTTTATTCATAACATCCCTGTCATTTACTATCACTCCATTGCTCCTAAAAAAAATAATCTGTGGACAAGATATTTTTTAACCTTAGAATTAAAGTTTTTCGATGTTCATTTGAATTATTTAAAAGCAAATGGATATCAAACTTTGTTTCTGGATGAATATTTTAACCTGGGGAAAAAGGGAGAAGGAAAATATATATTATTAACCTTCGATGATGGTTACCTTGACAACTATATTTATGTTTATCCGCTTTTGAAAAAATATGGATTCAAGGGTACGATTTTTGTGAGCCCGGAATTTGTTGATACTCATTCAAATAAAAGGAAAACATTATTTGATTATTGGAATAATAAGGCAACCTTAAAAGAGATCGATAACTGGGGCTTTTTAAATTGGGAAGAAATGCGTGAAATGGAAAAAAGTGGGGTTATCGATATTCAGTCGCATACCTTGACGCATACGAAATATTTTGTTTCAGATAAATGTGTTGATTTGCATCATCCTGGTGCTGATTCTCTTTATTATATCGGCAATGAATTCCCCGAACGAAAACCTTATTATATCACCGATCCAGAATTTGAGACATTACTGCCTTATGGTTATCCAGTATTTGAACAAAGGTCAGCAATCGTGGCCAGAAAAATTAAAATAAATCCTCTATTTAATGATGCCATTATAAAATCTTTTGAGAATAGGGATTGGTCGCAGACTTATAATTTCAATACGCTGTTTGAGAACATGAGAAATATTTATGAAGATTTTAGAAACCATAATGAAATAATAGAACATATTGAAAGTGAAGAAGAATATAAAGAACGCGTCTATAAAGAATTAAAAGAGTCGAAAGATATTTTAGAAAGGAACCTGGGCAAAAAAATAGATTTTCTTTGCTGGCCCCATGGAGATAATAGTGACTTTACCCACCAAATTGCTTTAGAGATTGGATACAAGGCAACAACTTTAGGGAAAATGTCAATTAATAATTTGAATGAAACAAGGTTTGATAGAATGGGCTTAAGTCATGTTAAAAATAGTCTCTTTTTAACTAAAATGAAGACCAAGTATAAAGTTGAAAGTTATCGCGGAAAGCAGCCTTATAAATTCATAAAGAACGTATATGAGAATTTCAGAGATCTGAAATCATAATGAAGTTTTTAATTAAAAAAGAACGTGACAAAAATTTTCCGTTTAAAATATTATACAATAATATACCAGAAAATTGTATTAATTATATTTATTTTGGCGATAATAAACTTTTAGCTGAATTTACTGAAAAAAATGAGAAAATTTTTGTTATCGGTGATTTGATTAATTTTGATGAACGTGAATTGTCGTTTCATTTGCTTTATCATTCAATTATCTCAAACAGAGTTCATGAATTTGGAGGTTTCTTTTATTTAATTTATCTCAAAGAATGTGAAATAAAAGTTTATTCTAGTTTATTTAACATTCTACCAGTTTATTTCTACGAAAATCAAAAACAAATACTCATATCTTCAAAATTAGATTTAATTATTCAGCATTTAACCCACAAACCAGCCCTCAATAAAAAGTATCTTTTAGAGAGAGTCTTATTCAATTATGGAATATTTAATGATACCTATTTTGAAGGAATCGAACTGCTTCGAGCTAATCATTATTTGAGCTTGGAATCAAGCGTACAACAATTGCGTCAATTTACTGTCTCTGATCTTTATGCGCAAAATATAAAAAAAGGGAAAAATGTTCTTAACCATTTAGCAGATTATTTTATTGACTTAACAAAGTATTTTTTGCCTGTTCAAAAATATGCGCTTTCTTTTACCGGTGGATTTGACGGCAGGACTTTGCTAGCAGTCTCAAAATATTATAAACGTGATTTTATTGCTTATTCCTTTGGTTCTGAAGATTCCAGTGATTTGATTTTACCGAAGAATCAAGCATTTAAATTGGACGTTTTATTTGAGCCTATAATTTTAAATGAGAACTACATCAATAATGATTCTTATGATAGCGGCCTCGAATTCATTGAACTCAGTGAGGGATTAGGTTCATTTGCAAGAGCTCACTATGTTTTTTCGGCAAAGCACCTTTCTCATAAGGTCAATTACTTGGTAACAGGTAATTTCGGTAGTGAGCTTTTCAGGGCTATGCATAACCAGGGTGTTGTTTTATCTAGAGAATTAATAGAAGTGTTTAAAAATCATGATAAGGACAAGTGGATTGATATACTAAAAACAAGCCCCAAAATAAATTTTCTTCTCGCAAATAGCTATGAGAAAGAATTGGAAAGAATAATTGAAGAAATCGATGAATTTAAAAGCAATTATCATGGTCTCAGTGAAAATCAATTATTTTATGTATTTGTTCTTTCCGAAGTATTCCGAAAGTATTTTGGTCCGGAAATAATTATACAATTGCATTTTATCTTTAACAGAACGCCTTTCTTGAATTTTCTTTTCATAAAGGAATTATTTCAAACGTATTACTGCGGTATTTATAGCGATTTTTTTACGGATAATCCAGCTAAAAGATTTAAAGGACAACTTCTTTATGCCTATATAATAAAAAAAGCTTTTCCGGAGTTGCTTCATTACTATACCAATAAAGGATATAAACCTTCTCATCTATTGACTAATTTGGGGAAATATATATTGGTATACAATTTTGCCAAAAAGCGGCTATTAAAAGAAAGAGCAAAAAAAGGTGACTTTTTTTCAGTCCAAAGCGCTTTTCATCACAACAAAGAAAAGTGGTTGTCCATACCAATTCTGATGGAATATTATAGTAAAAGTGATATCCATAAATACGTCTCCGATTATCACGACCCGGATCTCATCTATAATATTTTGTCTTCCAATTATTATTTGAATCAATATTTTTGATCGACGCTAGAATATGACTAGAAAAATTAGCTGTTGTATACTTGCCAATGAGCTTACTGATGATCATCAATTATGGGTGAAAGCTTGTGAAGATTTTTCTGAATATATTGAATATGATATTGTCAACCTTACAAAAAATAATTGGCTGGAGAAAATTCAAAATAAAAAATATGATATCTTGCTTGCCAAACCATCTGGTTTAACATCACTATTTAAACAACTGTATGATGAACGTATTCATATTATTGAAACTATTTTAAAAATACCAATTTATCCAACACCTACCGAAATTTATATCTATGAAAATAAACGTTATCTGTATTCATGGTTAAGATCCAATCAGTTACCACATCCCGCTACGGATATCTTTTATAATAAATTGGAAGCCATTGAATTTATACAAAATAAGAATTTCCCCATCATTGCAAAGGCAAATATCGGCGCCTCAGGTAGTGGCGTTAAAATTATACATAATAGATATGAAGCAGAGAGTTATATTCTCAATGCTTTTTCATCTAAGGGGGTATCAAGAAGATGGGGACCTAATTTTGCCAAGGGTAATATCATTAAGAGGGGATTTCATTATATTTTAAATCCATCTGATATTAAAAAGAAGGTAAAAAAATACAAGACAGTTAAAGGTGATACAAAAAAAGGATTTGTCATTTTTCAGGAATATATTCCCCACGATTTTGAATGGCGTATTGTGGCCATTGGCGATTCATATTTTGCGCACAAAAAATTAAAAATTAGGGAAAAAGCTAGTGGTTCAACACTAAAGAATTATGATAACCCACCGTTAAAGTTATTGGATTTTGCCCGAGAGATAATGGAAAAATTCAATTTTACTTCACAGGCAATTGATGTTTTTGAAACGACCGATGGTAAACTTCTTATCAATGAAATGCAATGCATTTTCGGTCAATCCGATCCGTATCAAATGTTAGTGGATGGAAAACCTGGTCGATATTGTTTTATTAATAATCAATGGGTTTTTGAAGAAGGCGATTTTAATAAAAATGAATCCTATAACCTTCGTGTTGAGCATGTAATAAGATTATTGAAAGATAAATGAAAGTATTATTCGTTAGCTCAGGAAATAATAAATTTGGTATTTCTCCAATAGTATTTAATCAAGGTGAATCTTTAAAAAAACAAGGGATACTTATCGATTATTTTGCGATTAAAGGTAAAGGCATTGATGGGTATGTACGCAATGTGCCGCTTCTAAAATCTTATCTTCAGCAAAAAGTATATGATCTGATCCATTCCCATTATGGTTTATGTGGTTTTGTGAGTATACTTTCTGATCGAAGCATTCCTAAAGTTTTGTCGTTAATGGGCAGCGATGCATACGGTGAATATAATTCACAGGGCAGAGTTTTTCTTAGGAGCTATCCCACTGTTATGACTACAGTTATAAGTGTATTAAGATCTAAACATGTAATTGTTAAGTCAGAGAATATTCGGAGAGTGATTCCTTTTAAAAAGGCGATAAGCATTATACCTAATGGTGTAGATATATATCGTTTTCTTCCTATGGAAAGAGAAGAGGCACTTTCAAAGTTGAAATTAGATTTGAATGGAAAGTATGTTCTTTTACTTGGGGACAAGAGCGATCCACGAAAAAACTACAAGCTTGCTTCTGAAGCCATGAATTTGATTAGCAACAAATCAACATTGATCGCGCCCTATCCAGTTGATAACGAACTCATACCTTTCTATCTGAATGCTTGCGATGTTCTGCTGTTAACTTCCACTATGGAGGGTTCACCGAATGTCATTAAGGAAGCTATGTCATGTAATTGCCCAATTGTTTCAACCAATGTTGGAGATGTGAAATGGTTGTTTGGTGAAGAACCCGGGCATTTTATTACGACTTTTGATCCGCCTGATGTTGCGGAAAAAATAATGGCCGCCTTAGATTTTTCCAAGAAATTTGGTCGTACCAATGGCAGAAAAAGAATCATTGAACTGGGGCTCGATTCAGATACTGTTGCAAAAAAAATAATCAATGTCTATAAAGATGTATTAAACAAATCCGCCTAATTCTATGGTAAATACCTGCCTCTGTCTGTTCTGATTATAACATTTCTCGCTGATTTTGCAGAAGCTCGCTGAATATATTATGACAATTTTTACTGATTTAACAAATATAGATTTTGAAAAACTCGAATCGTTCGTTTATAACCATCCCAACGGCAATTTTTTCCAATCCACCAAAGCCTACCAGTTTTTTAAATCGGTGGAAAATTATGAACCAATTCTAATTGTTGCAAAGAATGGAGAGGAAATTGTTGGTAGTCTTTTAGCTGTTTTAATAAAAGAAAAGGGAATTAAGGGCTATTTTTCACGACGGTGCATTGTATGGGGAGGACCACTGGTAAAAGAAGATGGGGAAGCAATTTTTCAAAATTTGGTGAATAAATTAGTAGATTTTAGTGATAGAAGATCCATTTATACTGAGTTCCGAAATTTATTTGATTTATCAGGGCTTAAAAAATTTTATTACTCCTGCGGATATTCCTTTAGAAACCACCTCAATTATGTTGTCGATATTACAACCGAAGAAGAAGCGTGGCGTAAATTAAGTTCCAGTAAAAGGAGACAAATCAGGCTATCTTTAAAAAATGGTGCGGAAATTATTGAAGCTGAATCTGTTGAACAGATAAAAGGTTTTTATTTGATTCTAAAAAAGATGTATCAGGAAAAAGTGAAAAAACCGTTGCCGAATTTTGATTTTTTTAAAAAATTCTATCTGACACCACAACTCGGAAAATATTTATTAATAAAATACCAGGATGATATCATCGGTGGAATGCTGTGTCCTGTTTATAAGGATACTATATATGAATGGTATATCTGTGGTTTCGATGGAAAATATAATAACATTTATCCGAGTGTTTTAGCCACCTGGGCACCGATCGAATATGCTGCCAGAAACGGCTTGAAGTATTTTGATTTTATGGGTGCAGGTAAGCCAGATGAGGACTATGGTGTTCGTGAATTTAAATCCAAATTCGGCGGTAAAGAAGTATGTTATGGCAGATTTTTGAGAATCAATAACCATTTTCTTTATCATCTTGGCAAACTGGGATTGAAGGTGATGAAGGTTTTGAAGTGAGTTGAATTGTTGATTTGTTGAACTGTTGAACTGATTTTTTGAGATTATATCGTTTATGAAAGAAAATTATAAAATTTACCAGTTCCCGTTTGAGAAATTAAGAGTATGGCAGAAGACGAAAGAGTTTGTCTTAGAAGCGTATCAAATTACGGCTAAATTTCCAACACATGAGAAATTTGGTTTGGTCGATCAGATCAGGCGGGCGGCGGTTTCTGTTCCGGCAAATATTGCGGAAGGGAGTTCCAGATTATCATCCAAAGATCAAGCTCATTTTACAAATATGGCTTATAGCAGTTTAATGGAAGTCTTGAGCCACTTTTATCTGGCCATGGATTTGAAATATATAAATGAAGAAATGATGGATGATTTAAAATTTAGAACACTTGAAATTTCTAACCAAGTGAATGCATTAAGAAAATCCCAAATCAAAAACAAATAAATAGTTCAACAATTCAACAATTAAACAATTAAACAGCGAAATGAAAATCCTCATCGACATCGGTCACCCGGCGCATGTACACCTTTTTAAGCATTTTGCCTGGGAGATGCAGAAGAAGGGTCATGAGATTTTCTTCACCTGCCGGGAAAAAGAATTTGAAATTTATCTCCTTGAAAGATATGGTTTCCATTATAAATCCTTTGGGAAAAAATATTCCTCTAAACTCGGCAAACTGTGGGGGCTAGTTGAATTCGATATCAAGGAATTTATCAGTGGACTAAAATTCCAGCCGGATTTGTTTTTAAGTCACGGTTCCATTTACGCCGCCCATGCAGC
>CAYMXZ010000056.1:9613-17623 GCA_964394475.1 uncultured Caldithrix sp.
AAACAAGAATGGCAAATCCGTCGCCAGAAAATGTTGCAGGATAAAATCGATGTCACCGCCTTTCTGGTGTGGTTTGTAGAAAATTATCCAGATAGCGCCAGGATTATGAGGGAGAAGCCGGAGTTTCAGTATAATTTTAAGTGAAGCGGGAAGCGTGATGATTTGTTGAACTGTTGAGTTGTTGAGTTGTTTATATGGAGCAAAAATATCAATATAGTTTTGAAAAATTACGAGTATGGCAGAAGGCAAGAGAGTTTGCCTTAAAAGTGTATCAGATTACGGATAAATTTCCATCACATGAGAAATTTGGTTTGGTCGATCAAATCAGTCGGGCGGCTGTTTCTGTTCCGGCAAATAGTGCGGAAGGTAGTTCCAGATTATCTGCCAGGGATCAAGCCCATTTTACAAATATGGCTTATAGCAGTTTAATGGAAGTGTTAAGTCATTTGTATCTGGCGCTGGATTTGAATTATGTAAATGAACAAATAATGGATGATATAAAATCTAAAACATTTGAAATTTCAAACCAATTAAATGCACTAAGAAAATCCCAAATCAAAAACAAATAAACAGTTCAACAATTCAACGATTAAACACTAAAGATTTGTCACTCATAGAATGGACTTTACCCTAAAAATTTTCAGAACCTTTTTGGAAGCTTTACTTGAACCGCAGTATCGGTTCATCCCGTTCTCAACATATTTGCAGCATTCAACCGACCACAATAATTCAATCACTTTTCCCATAACTGATACATCCATTCAACACTTCAACACATCAACACTTCAACGATTAGTAGTTCTTCGTCACGATGTGGACCGCTTACCTGAAAACGCTCTGCAAACTGCCATCATTGAACATGAACTGGATATAAAAGGAACCTACTATTTTCGTGTGGTGCCGGAAAGTTATAATCTAAAAATCATGGAAGAAATTTCCCAATTGGGTCATGAAATCGGCTACCATTATGAAGATGTGGATTTAGTCGTGAAGCGTAAAGGCGTGAAGCGTAAAGGCGTAATGCGTGAAGGCGTAATTCGTAACATCACGCATCACGGATTACACATTACGGATCACTCATCACGCATTACGGATCACGCATCACGGATCACGGATCACGCATCACGCATTGCGCATCACGCATTACCCATCACGGATCACCTAATCGACGCCGCCTATGAAAGTTTTAGCGCTAATCTGGAGATGTTCCGCAAACACTTCGACATTAAAACCATCTGCATGCACGGCTCGCCACGATCGAGATACGATAACAGGCTAATATGGAGTAAATACGATTATCGGGAGTTGGGCATCATCGGTGAACCTTATTTTGATATTGACTTCCAGGAAGTAGCCTATTTTACCGATACCGGGCGACGCTGGAACGGAGATAATGTCAATATACGCGACAAGGTGAATTCAAATTATAATTTTGATTTCAAAACTACCTACCAAATTATAGATCACATCGATAGACTTCCTGCTAAAATTATGTTTACCATTCATCCCCAGCGCTGGCATAATCGTCCCTGGCCCTGGTTGAAGGAACTGCTATGGCAGAATGTGAAGAACCAGGTCAAAAGGTTTATGCGCGGGAGGCAGTGATTAAAAAAGCACGAAAGAAGCAATCGTAAAAATTGAAAAAGAAACAGGGTGAACTGGTAAACAAGAACGAAAGTGGTTTTCAGGATCTGTTAGTCAGCCGGATGTTCTGCCCATTGGCAATGGCGCTTTTTGATGTTACAAAGAAGGTTTCAAAAAAGAAAAGCATTTCTTAGAAGATCAGATGGAATGATTATCCGATTCTGTAACTACCAGAAAGAATACCATTGGTAATAAAAGAAGCTTTTTAAATCTTTACCAATTCATCCGATTATAATACTTAAGTCTTTAGAAATATATCTATTTGAATACACTTTTTTAGCGACATGCGAACGAAAATAAAAAATTTTTCCTTCTTCATCTTCAGCATCGACTTTTTGCTGGTCAATCTATCTTTCTTCTTGATGAATTACCTGAAGAGAGATACTTTTATCCTTACTGATAAATATATCAAACTGTGGTTGGCTTATAACTTTCTGGCGTTCATCGTTTCACTTTTAACCCGAAAATTTTTTATCAACAGGTATATTAATTTAAGCAAAGGGATTTTTTTATTACTTAAAAGCAATGTTTTTTTGCTTTATGCGTTATCGTTGCTCATTGTTTTATGGGGATTGCCAGCCTTTTCCCGTCTGCAGGTGTTTGGTACGGTTGCTTTCTTAACGATATTCGAAGTCGCGGTTTTTATTACCTATTACCTTTTGGGCGGAAAAGAATTTGTAAAAGAATCGGCTGCCATTAAACTGGGAAAACCGTCTGTTAAGAATTTTAAGTTATCTCTATTCTTTAATGATCTGGTACTGCTTACCTGCTGCTTTTTTGCTTTGAATTATTATAAACGAGCCACCTTCTCGCTATCCGAAGAATATGAAAAGATATTTTTACTGATTATTGGCCTGTGGCTGATCACCGGTATTTTTACCCGTAAGTTTGAATGGCGGACCTATCGTAATTTTTTCTATGCCTTTGCTCCTTATCTCCGAGCAGCCTTGTTAATGGTCGCCAGCTGGGCCGCTATGGTTTTTGCCTTACGATGGTTCTTCTACTCCCGTCTGCAGATATTCGGAACCTTTTTGTTACTATTAATCACCGAGGCTATTTTTATCTTTCTCTATTACTACCTGCGCCGACAGGAGATTCTGAACCAGGATATCGAAAGCGTCGATGAAGTTCAGAAACTGATCAAACAGGAATGGCTGGAAATTCATGAGCGGAATGGTCGAACGCATGATAACCAACCTGTCCGTCCCATTAAGGAAAAATTACAACAGCGGTATCTTAAAAAATACCCCGGCGTATTTGAATTTATCAATGAACACATCAATCTTGATCAGATAGATGTGATGGAAACTCTGGTGCTGGATACTCATACTCCTTTCAATGTGGAAAATATTGACAATAATACCCTGGATCTGTTCATCAATCTGCATCAGGTGAATGATTTCCGCTACATCAACCGCTATTTTCTGGAAGTGCACAAGAAGTTTTTCAATGGCGGATATTTTGTCGGAAAGGCCAACACTATTGAAACCCATCGGCGACATTTCTATCAGAAATATCCACGGATCTTTGCCGATCTGTTTTATTTTATCAATTTTCTCTATGCCCGGGTCTTACCCAAATTACCGGGAATTAAACGACTTTACTTTGCCTTCACGAAAGGGCGAAAAAGGGTGATCTCCCGCGCCGAAGTATTGGGTCGACTTTATTTCTGCGGTTTTAAAGTACTCGATTGCCGGATAATTGGCGACAGCTTCTTCTACATCGCTCAGAAAGTCAAGACCCCTTCTTTCGATCGCAATCCCTCTTATGGGCCGGTAATCAAACTGCGACGGATTGGGTATCGCGGGGAAGTAATCCATATTTATAAACTTCGCACCATGTATCCTTATTCCGAATATTTACAGGAGTACATGTTTGAACATAATAATCTGCAGGATAATGGAAAGTTTAAAGATGATTTTCGGCTTACCGAATGGGGAAAGATTTTCAGAAAATTTTTCCTGGATGAAATTCCGCAGTTGATCAATTATTTCCGGGGAGATGTGAATCTGGTCGGGGTAAGGGCGCTGAGTGATCAATATTTCAACCTCTATCCCAAAGAAGCACAGGAACTGCGCATTCAATTCAAGCCGGGACTGGTTCCTCCCTATTATGCCGATATGCCTAATTCCTTAGAAGAAATCGTGGCCTCTGAAAAACGGTACCTGGAACAAAAAATAGCCCATCCGCTCACCACTGATATCCGCTATTTTACCAAAGCTTTCTATAATATTATTTTTAAAAAAGCCAGAAGCCGATGAAATCGAAATAATACAAATTACAAAATACAAAATACAAATTATAAAAGACAAATTACAAAATAAATTGGGTCGGTAAGTTTTTTTGCTTTGCACTGGAAATTCAATGATATAATTCTGACCTTTTATTTTCATATAACCATTTTCATCTTTCATCTTTTCCCCCCCTTGACCATGTCATTTTATTCTAATCGCGCTATAGCGTTATACCTTTTTCTTCTTCTTCTTTTTTCTCTTTCCTTCGCTCAGGATCCGGTGATTTACATCTACCTGGAAGAGGATCACTATGCATTCATCGATTATCAGATTAACTCCGGGCAGCAGATTCCGCATTTCGTATTTCTGCAACCTTATGAAAGTGATTATTTTTCAGATCAGGAGAAACCGTCCAGCTTTTTTCATCATTACTGGAAAAAGTATTATGGGGATCTCACGAGTGGCGGGCTCTCCGGACAGCTGATGATTTCGGATAAAGGAAAATATCAGAATGATATTCTTTTAAATCGCTATCAGGCCACTGGCGGAGTTCATATTGTTTATCCTCATATTACCCTGGGCAATCATACCACCATTGATCAAGAATATAAATATGATCCCCATTATGCCGGCGATCTATCGGAAGCCGACCACTGGCTATGGGGCCGGGTGAATGATGCTTATATCAATGTTAATTTTAAAAATTTTGATTTATTTCTCGGACGGATGAAACGCAACTGGGGGCCAATTGAACATTATAGTTTTCTTTTATCAGATCATCCCTACAGTTATGACCACTTTTTATTTTCCTATCAGACTAACTGGCTAAAACTATCGATCATTTTTAGTCAATTGGAAGATGTGAATGCCCTGGGTTTAGTTAATCCGAATCTTCCCGACTCGCTGATCTATTATCCCAATGCCCGAAAATTTTTGGTGGGACACCGTCTGGATTTGAGGATCAGAGATAACCTGCAAATCGGTTTGAGTGAAATGGCCTTTTATGGTGGTCCGGATCGTGATGTTGATCTCGCATTTTTCAATCCAATGACTTTTTATTATGGTTTACAACGAAATGATAAAAAACAGTGCAATCCCAACTGGACGCTGGATATTTTCTATAAGCCTTTAAGGAAAGCGACTATTTATGGTCAATTTTTTATTGATGATGTGATTGTGAATAACGAGCCAGGTCAAAATGATCGGGGGCGGTTTGATGATCGGCTGGCACTGTATGTGTCAATCCGGACGGGCGATTTACTCTTAAAAGGATTGAATGCCGATCTGGGGTATAACAGGGTATGGAATCAGACCTATCAATCTCGCTGGACCTATGAGAATTACCATTATCGACAACTGGGGTTGGGTTATCCCTGTGCCAGTTGTGAGGAAGTAAATTTAAAATTAGGTTTTTGGAGATTTTTTCCTCTATTCCTCCAGAATGAGCTAATCTATGGTCGATACGGAAATGTAAAGCTGACCGACGTGAATCTTTTGCAGAAAAATCCTTTTCCCATACCACCGGTTACCGAGAATGTAGCCAATATCTTTAAAGTAAGGTATTTTTTTAGAAACTGGCTGGATGCTTTTCTAAAAGTAGAGTTTTACCAGGAGCCAGCCCACTATCTCAATCGACTGAATCAAAATTCTGACTTCACCGTCTCTCTTGGAATAAATCTGTTGCTCAACGGGCAATTAAAATTTCAGCAAAGTTTTTAGAACTCACCACCACTTTAACTGATTGATGCCTCTTCTGTTTTAGACGTTTGAAATAAATTCCCCCTCAATCCCTCCTTTATCCCACCCATTTTTTATTCAGAATTCCATATCATCCACTATTCCACTTTTACCGTTATAGCGTGATACCGTGATACCGTTTTATCGTTATGCCGTGATACCGTTATAGCGTGATACCGTGATACCGTTTTATCGTTATACCATTATGTTGCTACCTCCCCTCATTATATTCTTCTTTACCATCATTATCCCCCTTCCCAATTTTCCTGAATTTTCCTCTTGACATTTTCATCTTTTTTTATTAAGCTCTCCTTCAGATAAGAATCAGGAGTTGGTTCTTCATCAGAAATTAATTGTTTAAATTGCCCCGGGAGTTGGGGTTATGTTTAACCATTTATCAAAGGGAGGTTTCTATGAAGTCCATTTTTACGGTTTTACTCGCCAGTCTGTTTTTCATTTCTCCAGTATTTTCCCAATCTACCCTGTCAGCGGGCGATGTCGTTCTGTTAGGTGTCAATTGTGATAACCCGGACGATTTCGCCTTTTTGTTTTTGGTGGAAGTAGAGGCGGGTACGGTGATCAAATTCACCGATAATGGATGGTTGGCTGCCGGTGGATTCCGCAGTGGAGAGGGAGTTCAGACTTATATCACTCCTCAGATGATTTCAGCGGGAACGGTGATTGTCTTCAGTGAGCATCCGACTGATTTCACAGCCTCAGGAAGTTTTGCACTGGCTTCTACCGGCGATCAATTACTGGTTTATCAGGGGGAAGCCAGTTCACCGCAAATGATTTACGCCTTGAATATTGCCGGGCCTGGAGTATGGCAGGATGATGCTACCAGCACCAATACCTCGGCTTTGCCAGCCGGTCTGGTGAATGGGGAAACCGCGGTGGCGGTGCAGGAATTTGACAATGTAAAATTTGGCGGAGGCACGAATTTTCCTACTCCCACTGCCGCCCGGTTAGCAATTAGTGAAAAGGCAAATTGGATCGGTGATGATGTTAATCGATTTGACCTGACTACTTTCGGTGATTTTTCTTTGCCGGTTCAGCTATCCTCATTTTCTGCCCGTGCAGGAGATGGAAAGGTTATTTTACAATGGATTACTGAGAGTGAAAAAGATAATGCAGGGTTTGAGATTTTGAGAAGGACGGCTAATGATGAATCATATATACTGTTGTCCAGTTACATCCATAATCCATCCTTGCGGGGTCAAATGAATGCCAATACCCGGACAGTCTATAGATTTGAAGATTATCTGGTAGCGAATGAAGTATGCTACTGGTATCAATTAGTTGATGTAGCCTTGGGTGGTCAAAAGATTTTTCATGGACCACTGAGTGCTACTCCACATTTCCGGGGAGAGGAAATAACGAACTCTGGTAACTCGAATTTGCCACGATCAATGGTATTGTATCAGAATTATCCAAATCCTTTTAATCCATTCACTACCATCAGATTTGATATTCCGCTGTTGGAAGAAGAGATGAGTGAAGTATCTCTCAAAATATATAATGCTCTTGGTCAGCAGGTGAAAACTTTGTATCAGGGGAAGTTGGCATCGGGATCATACTCGCTGGAGTGGGAGGGGGCTGATGATGAAGGTAACTCGTTGCCGGCCGGTAATTATTATGCTGTACTAAAAGCCGGTTTTGTGAGTCAAACAATATCAATGATTTTGCTCAAATAATAGGACAGGTAAAGGTTTTATAGGAAGGTGGAATTTCTGTCTGGCTGGCGCACCAGGCAGGGCAAGCGCTCGTATCCATTAATAAACTCAGATGGATACGAGCACGATTTTTCGGGAGGAGATTATTTCATCGACAAAGAGTGATGTGATCAATCCATCTGATAAACTAAAATGAGACCGGATAATGATGGGGTATCTCTTCTTATGATTAAAAATAATTGAGGAGTTTCTAAAGAAAAACGGATTACAGGTGATGTCATGAAGAAAATATATTATTTATACATCATGACCAATCTGCAGAATAGTATTCTTTATACGGGGGTGACAAAAAATTTGCGGCGAAGGGTTCTGGTACATAAAAACAAGATGATCAACGATTTTGCTACTCGTTTTAATCTCAATAAGTTAGTCTATTATGAAGTATATCCTGATGCTTTTCAAGCGATGAGTCGTCAAAAGCAAGTAAAGATCGGGCCACGGGAGTATAAAATTCATTTGATTGAAACCAAGAATCCGAAGTGGAATGATTTGTATTATCGAATTTGATAAAGCGGCGGCTTTCAGGGAGTGGCGCCCTTTAGTCATTGCGAGTCGACCTCTGGTCGACGAAGCAATCCCTTGCGTCGGGAGGGGACAGAGCGGCGGTTTTCAGGGAGTGGCGCCCTTTAGTCATTGCGAGTCGACCTCTGGTCGACGAAGCA
>CAYMXZ010000057.1:0-17542 GCA_964394475.1 uncultured Caldithrix sp.
TTCTTTAAAATTATACGTTTTGTACCTTTCTGTTTTCAGCTTCTCAAAAAAAAACCGTTTTGAACAGCGTGACACTATTCTCCACGATTTCTTCTTGTTTTTATTAGAGATGTTTTGACACACGACCTAACTAAAAACAATAAAGCAGGAAAAACAGCGTACTGTTATTAGCGAATACAAGTTATCATATGATTACCTCAAAAACAACAACAAAAATGATTTTTTTTGTAACTGACTAAAATATCGGAATATATTTTTCCAATTGACCTAAAATAGCAAAGCCTCCACAGCGGAGGCTTTGCTTAGCATTTCGTTTATCAATCGTTTGAAATTTAAACAGGTTATTCGTCGATTTTTCTATATGCTATTTATCTGGTTTTGGCCGGACGTGGCAAGTTATTGGCTTGCAATCCTTGCCCGAAACTGATCATACCTGTGGTGTAATTAATCGTGGCTACTGACCACCAGGCATTCGGATCGTTGCCATTATAATCACATACTGTAATCGCATGTGGACCAAAAGTCTGTCTCACCTGATTGGCACTTCCTTCATGCAGGGTAATAGTCACCGTGGCGTAAATGGGTTGACCCGTCCACCCTTCATCGGAATAATAATTTACTTCCACATAGTAGGTGCCTGGGATAGCCTCGCCGGGTTCCAGCACGATATTTTCCGGACCATAGCCATCCACATCATCCACATCTAATTCGGCACCTATTGTGGTAACGGAATGACCATAATAACATCTCTCACCATTCGGATCAATAAAATGCAAATCGACATCCGTATACTCTCCACCCGTCCAGGTCAGGGTCACTCGAATGTCTGAAGAGATGACCAGATTACCATCTTCACCGATCAGGATATTAATAATATCATCATTGGTCATTGGTTCAGTTATTCGATTCGCCCACATCTTATATAATTCAGTGGCTAACCAACCACCAAACACTCTATTGGACACCAGGGTTGTACCAATCATATAGGACATGAGCGGCGTCTGGGAACTGGCTGAGTCATAACTTAAACCAGTAGAAACGCCAAAACCAAGGTACAATCCGACCAATCCAGTGGTATTGCTCCCCACCGACTTCGCTCCCTGAGCATCAAAAGTGCCTTTGGAGATGGGGGTATTATACCAGGCCGCCAGAATATCATCCACTATTTGAGCTGGTTTATTGAATTTGTTAGTGGTGGAAACTTTTCCCAGAGTGACATCAGTAGGATGATGTTCGGCTAAAAAACGAAGCGAAGAAAGTAATATGAGGGATTTGTACGCTTTAAAAGTAGTATACTCATTAACAACTGGTATGGTGGTTGGCAGATTGCCATTTTCGTCCATCATCATATAAAGCAACGGTAATGATCGGGGGTCATTGGGTTTGGTTAAAGCAACTTCAAAAAGAGCCTGGACGGTACCTACAAAATCATAGTAGCTGAAATCGTAACTTTCTCCATCTTTCACACCTGACACACCCAGTTCCTCGATGATATCATCCAGAGTAAGCATTTTATTCAGATTATCCAATGACATTAACATGTTCAGATGAGCATTGGCATATCCATCATTGGTTGCTGGATTATTATTTACCTGGAAACCGCAATATTCAATGAGTTTCTGATACGCATTCATATTTGAAAGTGCAGCTACCTCTCCCAGTCGAGTGGCGTTATAGCTGGGCAACACTACTGTATCCAGGACCGTCCCTGATTTTGAAATATCGACAGCGCCAGAAACCGATTGATAACCATTCGCCGCAATCAGAACATTTTGATTTCCAGTGGCAACTGAAATGGAGAAAGAACCGGTTTGATTGGTTGCTCCCTGTTTCGTTCCTACCGTTACTACCGCTCCGTAAATGGGATCACCATCCTGGTTGATCACCACACCACTCAGCATTGCGGTATCTTTCGATTTGGTGGAACTGTCTCCGCACATGATAAACAAAACTATCATCAACGGAATGGTAAAAATCAACAATTTTTTCATATAAATACCTCCAGATAAAATAATAGATGAGTGAAAGAAATTAGTTATTAATTAATTGTTTCTTTAATGTTCAGGAGTTTCACACAAGATGGTTAATTAAAAGTTAAAATTTTTAACATATAATATTAAATATAGAAAAATGTAAAACATAATTCTTTTTATTATTTTCACCTGTCCTGTAATAAAAATTCCATTTAATTAATCAACCAGAAACGACAATTTTTATAATACACTCGACATAATTTTGGTATTATTTAGCTTTACTTAAAAAATATTATTCTTTCTAAATTTGACTGAACAGAGCTCACATTTATCACAACTTATAGATTGCGTCATGGTATTAATGTTATCTCCTGAAAATGAAAACTTTGAGTAAAACTCTTTATGATCGTACTACTATTATCTATTCGAAAAATATAATTTCGACTTACAAAAATCACTTTTTAATTATAAATTCCAGGGTTTAAATGTAGATGAATGTTTTTCAATCCGTGTGTTTATAACTTAATCGAATATGTTTTTTTAAAGAAAATAAACGTTTACCTCAAAAACCAAGTTTGATTAAAATAATGAACGAATCCAAATTAACACTTTCTTTGATTTGTTAATTGCGGTATCGGAATGAACCTTTGAAAAGATCAAGATTCTGTTTTATCTATCTCATTCTTCTCGCTCAGCTGACATTGAGCTTTTCGCAAGAATTTAGAAACCTCAGAAGAGAATTTTTCTTTTACCAGGGCTTGAATTACGGTAGTGATGGTCTCATCCATCCCATCCGTCTGATTTTGAATGGTGGCTACGGTATCCTGCAAATGGATAATCGCGGAAATAGCATTGTAAAAATCGAATATGCCAATGGTTTTGATAATGTGTGGTGGAACCTGACTCACCCCATAGCTTCCATAGAAGAAGCCGGATGGAATCATTTTATAGAAACCCAAATTATTCCTATCAGTTTCGATAGCAAAGAAGCCTACTACTGGCCCAATTATACTTTGCATACCATTGGAGGGGGAATGTCGTTCCGAATGATGGATGAATGGTTTTACGCCCATCGCTTCCCCTATCCGAAGATTCAGGCTCTGCTCACTTTGACAGGGTATCATGTTTTAAATGAGGCGGTAGAGAGCAATGACTTTGTCGGTTACGATCCCGATCCGATTGCCGATATGCTCATTTTTAATCCTCTGGGTATTTTGCTGTTCTGGAACGATGGCATATCCCGATTCTTCAGCCATACCCTGAATATGGCCGATTGGTCCTATCAGGTATCGTATGATCCTTTTCGACAAACCATCGAAAATGTAGGACAGAATTTTGTGATGAAGTACTGGTTGACGAAAAAGCAAAACTGGGGTTTGTTTTATCACTTCGGCACGCATGGAGAATTGGGTGTATCCTATAAAAAAGAAGATGGCCAGTGTTTTTCCTTCGGAGCAGGTCTGGTGGCCAATAAACTGGAAAATCTCAGCAACCGGCCGGATCTTCGTGAACTAACCGCCGCCCTGGTCTTAACGGCAGGTGTATTTTACGATCGGAACAATTCCCTGCTGGCTTCTCTTATTTACTCCTATACTCAGGATTTTAAACTGCGAATGAATGTGTATCCGGGTCTAATAAAGATTAAAAATATTTCTCCCGGATTGTACTGGTCAATTAACCAGAGAAATCATCTCAGCCTTGGCCTTACTCTACGTTTTCTCCCGATCGGCCTGTCCATCTCGCCCTGAAGGCAGCAAAAAAATTGCAATCACAAGAATAAAAAGATATATTATCGCCGTAAACACTCTTCAATCATTTTAAAGAAGGAGTATGAATAATGGATATTCTATTTCTGGTAGGAAGAATTATATTCGGCGGATTCTTCATATTTAATGGAATCAATCATTTTCAGCGTTTGACGATGATGTCTAATTATGCGAAGTCAAAAGGAGTCCCACTTCCCTCCCTGGCTGTCGCACTCACCGGCATTCTTCTCGTCCTCGGCGGACTGAGCATTCTCCTGGGAGCATTCCCGATCGTGGGTATTATTTTACTGGCACTCTTCTTAATCCCGACTTCTTTTATGATGCACAATTTCTGGACCATCACCGATCCGCAAATGAAGATGGGAGAAATGATTAATTTCATGAAAAATATGGCTCTCCTGGGAGCACTCTTCATGTTTCTGGCGATCCCCATACCCTGGACTTTCGGACTATGGTAATCCTTGTTCAAAATTTTTCAATTGTCTTCGTTTTAGTTGATGATTACACCCTGGCACGGTGAGCAGACCTGATTACTGCCTGCAGGATCTTTTTCTATCACTATTGTCCTCCTCTCTTTTCCTGGTTATTGTCGTAGTGGCGACTTGACAAAGCAATCTAAATTTAGTAAACTTAATAAAATCAAGGAAGAAGACGAATATAGATTCGTCTGTAAATTAGTGGACTATTTACAGATGAGATAGCGGGTGGTGATAAAAAGTTGTTTACTATTGGTTCCGATAAAGTAAAAGTACAAAGGAAATTTTTGCATTTTATAGTTGCTCTTTTACCTATAATCTTTCTTTCACCTGTTTCTGCTCAGGTCAATTTCACCTCCTCCAACCTTCCGATAATTGTGATCGATACCCATGGTCAGGAGATTCCAGATGAACCAAAAATCACCGCTTCAATGGGAATTATCTATAATGGTCCGGGTCAAAGAAATTATTTGACCGATCCATTCAATCATTATAATGGCTACATTGGAATTGAAAAACGCGGATCCACTTCCCAGATGTTTCCTAAAAAATCGTATGCGATAGAAACCCGGGATTCGCTCGGAAATAATCTGAATTTCCCTTTACTGGAATTGCCCCAGGAAAACGATTGGATACTTTATGGTCCCTACACTGACAAAACCATGCTGCGTGATATTCTGGCTTTCAAGATTGGACGCGATCTTGGGCATTACGCCAGTCGTTTTCGTTTCTGCGAATTGGTTTTGAATGCGAATTATCAGGGAGTATACATTTTGCTGGAGAAAATCAAAAGGGACCGCCACCGGGTAAACATCCGCTCCATGTTGCCCACCTACATTTCCGGAGATGAATTAACCGGTGGTTACATTCTAAAAATTGATAAATATGAAGGAAGTCAGGTGGGAGGATGGAACTCCCCTTTTCCACCTTACCCCGGTGCCTGGCAGCGAATTTATTACCAGTACCACTATCCCGATCCATCGGAAATCGTTCCTGAACAACAAACATATATTCAGGGTTATATCTTCCAGTTCGAGTCACTGATGAATTCTACCCTCTATCGCGATCCCTTCGCCGGTTATTATGATCTGATTAATGTTCCTTCTTTTATCGATTTCTTCTTGGTTTCTGAACTGGGAAAAAATGTGGATTCTTATCGGTTGAGCACTTTCATGTATAAGGATCGTGACAGTGAAGGGGGTCAATTGACCATGGGGCCGTTGTGGGATTTCAACCTGGCTTTCGGAAATGCGGACTATTATGAAGGCTGGCAAACAAGTGGATGGCAGTTGAATGTATCCATTTCAGGGGATTACTGGCAGAATCCCTTCTGGTGGAAAAAGTTTTTAGCCGATCCAGTGTTCATGAACCGTACCGCACGGCGCTGGTATGAATTGCGGCAAAATGTGTTGAGCACCGGCAGATTGCTGGCTTTCATTGATTCATGCGTGGTAGAACTGCAGGAGGCACAGGCCCGGAATTACTTGTGCTGGCCGATTTTAGGAACCTATGTCTGGCCTAACTGGTACATTGGCCAAACCTATCAGGATGAAATTAATTTTTTAAAAACCTGGCTGCAAAATCGAATCGGCTGGATGAATCAGGCACTAAATTCTCAATATACCCGAATTGATTGGGTCAATGCCGATTCGCTGGCATTAACTTCACCTGTGAATGTATCTCTGAAAGTACCATTAAACCACATTGCCAAACAGGTGCTGAATGTGGATTCTTTTACCTTTGTCAGTCGACCAGCGGGTCTCTCGGTGCAGGTATCGAATGATACGGTCATCTTCACTTCGTCCCGGGCAGATCAGTACTTTTTTAAAGGACTGGGATGGAGAAACGGAGCCATCGTGGAAATTTCTCCCCCTTTCACCTTTCAGAGTCAGGCAACAATTTTAGATAATAACCATTTTCCGGTAACGAATGATTTTATTCTCCTGCACCCCTATCCGAATCCATTTAATAACAGAATCACCATTGAAATTTACCTTCCTGCTTCCCAACCAATCAAATTGCAAATTTTCAACAACAATGGCGGTAAGGTGGCGGATCTTGTCTCTGATCTCGTTTCTGCCGGTCATCACCGCTATGTGTGGGATGCCAGCCTGGTATCCAGCGGATTATATTTTGTAAAATTGAACACCTCCCAAAAGATGCTGATTCGAAAAGTAATTCTTATGAAATAGAAGATTATTTTTAAAAAGGATGATTGGTTCGGTTCTGAAAATTAAATTAAATTAAATCTGCTCATATCATAAACCCCGGAGGAAGCTATGTGCCGAATTTTTCTAAAAGTCTTTTTTATCTCTCTGAATATCATTTTCTTTCACCAATCCGCCTGGAGTCAATGGCAAAATCTGCAATTTGGAATTAAGGGAGGTTTGAATTTAGCCAGCACAAACCAAAGTCATATTGAAATTGGTGGCGTGATACCGGTTGACTTTGAAAAAAAAGTTAAACCAGCGTATAATGTGGGAGCGATAATTGAATACTCATTATCCAGAAATCTTTCCATTCAGTTTAATCCAGCCTACAATATAAAGGGTACCAAATTCCAGGGTACGGAAGTAGAGAATTTTATTGGGCTCATCGATTTTAAAGTCACCGAAAAATTTGAATACCTGAGTTTTCCGCTTCTGGCCAAATTTAGTATTGAAGCCGGACAAGCCCGACCTTATGTGTTTATTGGTCCTGAACCGGCTTATTTACTGGCAGCTGAAATAAAGATCGAAGCAGCCGCTATGGTCGGTGTAAAGTTTGACTCAACTTTAAATATAAAAGATGATCTGCAATCACTGGATATGGGGCTCGATGCCGGCATTGGCATTGAATTTCCAGTAAGCTCTTTCAATGCTTTTTTTGAAGTCAGTTACGGCTTTGGTTTCATCAATATCAACAGAATTGAAGGTGAAGAAGATGTAAAAAATAGGTTGATCTATCTCAACGCCGGTATTCTATTTTAAAAAAAAAGAAAACATTCAGTTCTTTCTGTCATCCTGGATGGGAAAGAGGATTTTTTACCAGTTAGAACTGCAGCTCATCAAAAAATAAGCTTACCTGGCTAATCTCGCTCAACTGATCAAGCGCTTTGACAAAGCTGTCGGTTTTCCCCTTATCTTTCAGATTGATATAAAACGATAATTCCAAAATTTGCCCGTCCTCATAAGATTTCACGTTTATCAATCGGTACGATTTGCAGTAGTCCTTAAAAACCTGCAAATAAGGAACCGCTTCTTTATCTTCCGACTGCAACATGAATTGTAAAAGAAAATCCTTTTTGCGGGGATTGGCATAATCCAGTTGATAGAGAACCCAGATCACCGAACTGATAAAAAGCGTTCCTATCAGAGCCAGGGAGTGTAATCCCACACCTGCGGCTAATCCTACTGCCAGGGCGAAGAAGAGAAAAACAATATCCTGAGTATCTTTTACCGCGGTGCGGAAACGAATGATGGACATGGCGCCGACCAAACCGAAGGCCCGGGCCAGATTGTTTCCGATGACCATGATGACCACTGCGGTGATCATGGAAAGAATAATCAGGGAATTCACAAAAGTGCTGGAGTAATTGGGACCGCGGTAAGTCCACTTATAAAATACCGATATGATTAAACCACACAATAAAGCCACAAAGGTATTGAATAAAATTTGGCTGATGCTCAGTGAGAAATTAAAGATGTTTTGCAAATCCTGATACATTTTCAATCGAACATAGTTTTTGAGATGATTTTATTTAATGATTTTATTAAAAAGTCTGAGTCATGTGCCAGTTAAAACCAATGCTTCTCGAAATAATTTATTTTAAACGTCATACCAACCTGCTTCAATTTATCATGTTATATTCGCACAAAATAATTTTTTAGAAGATTTTTATTGGATAGTACCATTCTGGATTTAATTCTTTCCCGGATGAGATGTTTTTCCAGACAGATATTATATTTTGATAATGGTTGCTGTTGCAACTGATAATTGGCAATAATGGAAAGCAGCCAGGAAGGAAGTCCACCAAAAAATTTCACTTCCCAAATAAAATGGCGGGGTATCGATACCATCATTTCTTGTTCCGTGAAAAGTCCATTGATGTTCGGTTGCAGATTGCTTCGCAGGTGATAATCGAAAGTTAAACGCAGGGTGCGATTGAAACGATGAAAGAAGGCTTCACGTTTGTAGGAAATCTTTATAATTGGCCGCAAGGCATCACGATAGATCAGATGCATAAAATAGGGAAGATCATGACCGCCATTTGAATGAGAATTCGTTTGCTCTTTAATTAATTTCAACTGTTTCTGATTTTCCAGAAAAGGATTCTCCCCCACGCTCAGGATTAACCGCCGTTTTCGAATAGTCTTTTGATTCTTTTCCTTTATCTCCAAAAATACCAGGCTTTCATCGGGTTGATTGTACCGTCGCAGGCGAACTTTTTTCCGAATATCAATTCCTTCAATTTTGTCATAATAATAACTTAAATCCGGAGTATCGAAATAAAGGCTATGGACGATATAATAATTCTGGCCGGTTTTAAGGACGTACGGATCGACCTCCACAAAGGGGGCGATTTCCTCCCTGATAGTGGGCAGAAGTTCCAGCGGTACAAGATATTTATATTCCAGGCGATTCATATCTCTCTTTACTTAATGATAACAGATCCAGCCATTTTTTTCATATGAGCGAACAAGCTCATTGCCGAACAATGAATTGAACATTCCACCGGGATTCCCAGCAAGAAATCACATGGTTCACACATAATGACCGCATTAACTAATACCACCGGTTCGTTATTGATAAAACGCACTCCCCCATCAATGCGTGATATGAGAGCTTCATATTTCTGACCAGTGCGGGTGTCCTTCACATCAACTCTGGCCGAATTCGTCACATAGGGTAAATCATGCAATTTGACCATCATCTTCACAATCATGGAAGTGGTATCTACCACAATTAAAGCCGTATCAGGGGCCATGGAATGAATCAATCGTCCGCTGATAGGGGAGAGCAGAATGAAAGTCTGCTCGCGCAATTCCAGGGTGTGAATCTCGTTTTCCAGAGCTTGAATCCGTTTCCGTGAAAGATCGAGTTGCGCGCTTTTCGCACCGGTCGAAACAGTTTCCAGCCGGGCCTCCATGGCTTTTACGGACAAGCGATACTGTTCGGCTATGCTGCGAGCAATTTCTAATTCTTCTTGTGACACTAAACCTTTATCGAATAGCGCCTGCTGGCGCTCATAAATTTTTTGCTTTTCATCGGCCAGGACACGCGTCTGCCACAATTGCTGTTGAGCTTCTTCTATGACAGAAGATTTTTCTCCGGTGAGGTAGAAGTATAATAAACTTTTTTCCACTTCCAATTCTCCCCGCAGTTGAGCTAATAATCGAGAAAGCTCATTGGAAAAAAATCGGCCAAGCGTGTCACCCTTAACCACTCGCGAATTAATGTAAAACTGAGAGGCCAGTGAAAATTGTCCCAGATCTCCTCTTTCAAAATTTATGACACTGCAATTCTCCACAAAATTATGTAAATGATTAAACAGGGTGTGGCTAAGATTTCCATTGGTATCTCTGATCAGGATCAATTCCCGGATGGGAAGAATCTGGCCGCTGATATCAATCGAATGAGATATTTTTATCTGTGATACCAGAAATAGCACAACCAGGCTCAGGACAACGAGAACACTAAGGAATATTTTTTGATCATTCTTTACATTCAATCTGGACATCTGTTAAATAATTTCTTTACTTGATCTAAATACAATTTATCAATTTAAAGAAACACTTATTTTAAATCATTACAAATTAAATTATCCATTCGACTCATTTCAGTAACAATAATTTTCCTGATTTTTTAAAGGTA
This sequence comes from uncultured Caldithrix sp., assembly GCA_964394475.1. GTDB lineage: Bacteria > Calditrichota > Calditrichia > RBG-13-44-9 > RBG-13-44-9 > RQOF01. Next base: position 10,069 of record CAYMXZ010000057.1, read on the forward strand.
TATCCGGCCTCAAAAGTATAAAGATAAATACCGGAAGGCATTTGAGATGGAACCTGCCAGGACAATTGATGGACTCCAGCAGTATAACGTTGTTTGGATACCATAGCAACCTGCCGACCCAGAATATCATACAAAATGATTTTGACATCGGCCACGGTGGGCAATTGGAAACGAAAGGTCGTTATAGAGTTGAAGGGATTCGGATAATTCGAAAATAATTCAAAAGAAGAAACCGGCTGTGAAATATTCTGAGCTTCTATTGAAATAAATACATCATTGATTTCTCCCGGAGTGCCATGATTGCCAGAAGCCGCCCAATTTTCTGGTTGAGAATTATCCAAATCTGGATTTTTTAAAGATAAGGTTGGACCTCCTCCATCTGGTTCAATTGGCCAGGGCGCTCGATCGTCATAGAATACAGAATCAATCAATCGATCATCCGCATCATACAACCGAACCATATCCCCTTTGTTATCCAGACCAAAATTAAAATTACCTATATAATTTGTCACGGCCGGGAAGAAAGCCTTAAAAGTTATAGTGTCACGACAAAGAACCAAGTAGCGGCCAGAATTTAAAATAGTATTGATTGGAAAAGTATACACATGGGCATCAAGGGTATCGCGCAATCTCCAACCTGTTAGATCGATGGAATATGGCGTATTGTTGTACAGTTCTACCCAATCCTCCGGATCAAACTCAGGAGCTGAATTATAATTGATTTCATTGATGACAATGGGTGACGACACGCTGCTATCCGGTTCAAAAAGTGCGGTAAAAGCTGAATCATGCGATAACAGCACTTTCAGGCTGAGGGAGTCGGCCAAATAGATCCCTTGCCAGCCAGCAAACCGATAGCCAGGCTCAGGAATGGCGGTGAGACGAATCGGCACACCTTTAAAATAGATACCGGTCCAGGGGTATGTTGAAGGTATCAGCGAATGTATTCTAATTCTTCCTCCGCTGGCGTCCGATACCCGAAGCGTAATCTGAGAAGTGCCGCTGAGACTGAATTTATTGATGATGAATTGACGCATATAACCAGGGCGCAAAGAGGCAAAAGTGCGCAATACCTGAACATTACTCTGCCATTCGGGTAAAGAACTTCCCCAGCGGTTAAAATGCCGGGGCATTTCATTCCATAACAGCGCTTGTTTCTCGGCGATTTTTTGCAAGACGGTATCGGTGGAAAAATAACTGTTCAGATAATCAGCAAAGTAATTGATAAAGGAATTTCTAAAATTTATGTTTTGCAAAAGTCTGCGCAGCAGGAAGGTAGACCAGGGTGGATTTGGCCAGGAAGGTCCATTGGGGTCAGTCGCAAACTCCAGCGTATTATGGCTATAGGCCTGATTATCATAAAGACCAAAGCCGAAATCTGTATCAAACATAATCCAGCGCCAGCGGCCATCGGCGGTCCGTGGACGCCAGTAACGGATATTATTTCCCGGCCAATCGGTATTATCATAATAAATCTGAGAAACTTGATAGCGAATAAAATTGTCCACATCCATCTGGGATCGCACATACTGGTAATTAGTGCTATCGCTCAAGTTGTGAGTATTGATAAAATCCAGCAGGTTCTGATAATGTTCAGCATCACCTTCAATCACCTGTCCATCATTTTCTAACAAATCAATATTGTTAGGATTGAGCTGGTGTTTGAAACCCAGATAATATTTGGAGATCTTCTCGCGCAAATTATAAACACCCCAATATTCTCCGTTGAGAAAAACGATTACCGGGCGAGAGGCCTGTAGATCCAGATCGCATTCCTCCACCAGGCTCTGCATCAGCACATCGCGAAAATGAGTGACATTCCAGTCATTCCCGGAATTCCGTAATACAATTGATTCAAATTCTGTGACAGGATTATCAGGAAATAGCGGATAGGACAGGTTGCTGGCACCATAGATATTGCGAAAATATAAAGCCATTGACCTCTGGGGAAAGGCGCGACTCCAGCCACCGAAAATTTTTACACCGGCATCTAACTGAAATCCCGGCTGTCCACCGTCTTCATAAAATTCGATATGAACAGGCTTTTCCCAATCCTGCCAGAAATTGGCCCCAAAATACGGAAAATCGGGTTCTGCATTGGGTCCCAACACATAGATACCGCTTTGCCAATCCCAAAGATTTGGCGGATCAGTCGTGAGTGAAATAACCGGAAGCGAGGCGAGAAAATTGATGAAATAGGTCGCCGTAATCACGGTACTGGGGAGCAGAGAATTTTCAAAATTGCAGACTCTTAAAACGGTCGTTCTATCCAGGGTAATGGGGCCGGTATAAATGGCGGAAGTATCCCGCGGAATTGATCCATCGGTTGTATAACGGATGATGCTATTCAGAGAACCCGGGGTAATAGTGACAGTGACCGGAGAAGAATAAAAGCCAGGTTCCGGACTGAGAACAGGATCGGCTGAAATCCCGGGATATCCGGTGGTATTGTTGCTACTTCCCGGCGTCGGGTCAGGGAAAATATACCACTGGTTACTACCATCAGGCTGGCGACCACCAGAAAAATCAACCCGCAGCGGACCTGAAAAAACCTGGTCGATAACATTTCCAAGGTTATCGGAAAGAAGCAACGGCTCACCCTGCGCATCAATTTTAAAATTGGTGTGCAATCTGGGCAAAGAAAAAGTTAATAAGGGATGAATCCCCCGAGGATTAGGCGGCGTCATCCTCATCCCCAAGCTCAGGAAAGGAATCAGACTGAGATCACTGGAGTTAATTCCATAATTATGAACTTGAATGGCCAGCAAGTTATCGCCAGGTTGCAGCAGATATTGAATGGCCTGGACGGAAAATACCTCCGGTAATCCTCCCTGGTAGATTAAAGCTTCACGAGGGGTGTTGGCTGGATCAGTATAAGCCGGTCGAATACCCGGTTGACCAATATTCGCCCGGGCAATTTCCACGCCATTTAAATAAGCCACAAATGCATCATCGTAATCCACATGCAATTGAGCCAGCTGTATAGCCGAGACATCATCCACAAAGAATTTTTTTCGCAGATAAAGTGAATTGGTGGATGCAACAATGGTGGAATCATCCCCATCGCCGTAACCAAAACCGCTGGGACCCCGGCTCCAACCGCTATCGTCATAGTTCAACTGGTTCCAATCGGAGGGAGGTTCAGACGTCCCCAATCGGTACGCCCAAATATCACCCCAACTGATCACTGTCTCCCAGTGATAAGCATAATTCAAGCGATCTTTTCCAGAAGCAAAAACTAATAGATATTGAGCCGGAAATAATATGATTTCCGGAAAAGCCCACTTATTCAGGTTGGTCGAATCATCTGATAATTTGTATCCCAGCAGATTAACAGGGGAAGTATTATTATTGAATAACTCTATCCAATCACAATACTCGCCATCCTCATCGGAAATAGTGGTGAAATTGGATGACATGAATTCGTTGATAACAATAGTCTGGGACCAGCCTGGCCCGACTACAATAAAAACGAGAAGTAAGATTTTTTGTATAACACGCATTTCGATGTAAACTACAATTTATCTTTTTTACCACATTGACATACATCATAATAAATATAATATAATTTCAGATAATTTTTCCTTTATTACTTATTTAATTGTCTACAGAACAATGAAACTATCGGTCAATTTTCCGATAGTTACTTTAAATTCACCCGGTTCAACTACTTTTTTGTTCTCTCGCCCAATAAAACTTAGGTCTTCACCCTTCAGAACAAATTCAATAACCTTGCTTTCACCCGGCTGCAGGTATACTCCTTGAAAGCCCTTCAGTTGCTGAACGGGTGGAGTAATGCTGCGCACCAGATCGCTCACAAATAGGTGAACGATTTCTTTACCTGCCCGGTTTCCCGTATTCTTTACTTTTACTTTAATATTCAGCTCTCCATCACTTTTTATCTCTTTCTTATCGAGCTGTAAATCACTGTATTCGTAGGTCGTATAGCTCAGGCCAAAGCCAAATGGAAACTGGGGATTATAGGAATTTGGAGAGGCAATTTCACTATATTTATAATCATAGCACTGCAAACTGTTGGCATAGCGTGGATAGGTAATGGGTAATTTACCACAGGGATTAAAGTCTCCAAATAAAACATCAGCAATAGCGTTAGCGCCTTCCAGTCCCGGAAGATAGGCCATCAAAATGGCATCGACTCTATCCGCAATTCGGGTAATCAGGCGCGGCCGGCCTTCTACTAAGACCAGGGTGATCGGTTTCCGGGTTTTCAGCAGCGCTTCGACCAGCTGCAATTGCACTTCTGGAAGATTGAGATCATCGATATTGCCGGGCGTTTCACAATAGGGCATTTCTCCCAGGCATACTACAAGTGAGGCCGCCTGTTTCGCGGCATTAACGGCCGCCGGGATATCCACTTCTTTATCAAAAGCCGTCCCGGGGTAATACAGCACATTCTCTTTACCGATTTTCGCCTGTATGGCTTTTAGAATAGTGTTTTTGTCCTGTGGATACAGACTTTCTTCATTTCCCTGCCAGGTGATTGTCCAGCCACTGTTTAGCACCGAAAGGAGATTAGCGGTCGGACCGGTCACCAGCACTTTTTGATTCTTCGCCAGTGGCAACAGATTTTTCTCATTTTTCAGGAGTGTAAGCGATTCACGAGCGGCTTGCCGGTTTACCTCGCTAAACTCGGCCGAGGCAAATTTGCTTTTTAGTTTTTTGTCGGGATACGGCCGTTCGAACAATCCCAGCTGATATTTAACCATTAAAATATTTCTCACAGCTTCATCGATTCTCGAAAGGGGCACTGCGCCCTCCCTGACCAATTCTAACAAATCGTAATAAAAAGTTAGATCGTAAGGCACCATACTCATATCAATTCCTGCCATAACGGCCATTTTCACCGCTTCTTTAGGTGTGGCGGCCACTTTCTCCCGTTCGTATAAATTGATGATATCATGCCAATCGCTTACCACCAAACCTTTAAAACCCAATTCCTCTCTCAGAATATTTTTTAAGATGTAAGGATCGGAATGGACAGGAATTCCGTTTATTTCTGAAGAATTGATCATCACGGTTTGACAACCAGCCTTAACGGCAGCCTGAAAGGGAGGAAGAAAAATTTCCCGCAGCATTCTCTCAGGGATCCAGGCCGGTGTGCGGTCTTTACCGCTAAGAGGAACACTATAACCTAAATAGTGTTTCATGCAGGCAGCGACTTTATCGCCGGCCGCCAGATTAGCGGGATCACCCTGTAGGCCTTTTATATAGGCTTCACCCATGGTAGCGACAACGAATGGATCTTCGCCATAGGTTTCAAATAATCTGGGCCAGAGCGGATTCCGACCAACCTCCAGGACCGGATTAAAATTCCATGGGATGCCGGACGCTCTGGTTTCATAAGCGGTTATTTCTCCATTTTTCCTCACTAATTCTGTATTCCAGGTAGCAGCCATACCAATACTGTGTGGAAAAATAGTCGCTCCCAGGGTATAATTGGCACCATGAATCGCATCAATGCCATAGATGACTGGGATTCCCAGGCGAGTTTTTTTCGTCGCCAGATCCTGAATCTGGGTAATCACCTCATGCCAGTAATCAAGGCTGTGGGCAACATCCCATACATTCAAAATTGATCCCACATGGTGATTGACAATCGCGTCTTCCAGCCTGGCTTTATCCAGTTGATGCCGAGAGTTTACCGTGCCCTGTGTGCTGGAGACCGCTTGAATAGTAATCTGGGTCATTTGTCCGACTTTTTCTTCCAGAGTCATTTTGGCCAACAATTGATCAACCTTTTTCATCAGTGTTTCCTCTTTCGGCTGTGCAAAAAGGTGAATATTATCGCATACAAATAGGATACTACATAGGACCGTGACTACAATCTGCTTTCTCATAACTTCCTCTTTTGCAGTTGAGATAATGTTTAAGAGCTTAACGAATATAGACCATTTTTTTTATTTCCGAACGGGTATCACTTTCGAAAAAATAGTAGTAAACTCCTGATGCAAGATCGGTACCCAGACTGGTGGCGGCTATCCAGTGCAGTTGGTTATTTCCAGCTGGTAGATTACCTAAATGTGAAATATATACAAGCTTTCCCTGCAGATCGTAAATCTTTAAGACCAGAGACTGCGTCCTATTTAACTTCACACGAAAAGTGGTCGTTTTATTAAAAGGATTGGGAAAATTTTGTTGTATTTCAATATCCTGCGGTAGATAACCTCGATTTGAGTTTTCAATACCGGTGTATTTCTCGCCATTAAAGTACCCCGCCACAAAAACCAGAGGGGCATTCCAGTTTATACAAATTTCATTGGAAGCATAACTGCCCTGATCGTCGATATAACAGAGCGCAGGAGGTGTGGAAGAGGTGAAATGCGTTTGCAGTACCGGATCATCGAGGTATTGATTTGGCCCACCAGCCAACAATCCAGGAACGGGATCTACCACGCCATCCGAAGCCGAGGGCCGATGGTGAGGATGCATGGGCGACCGCGACCCCACCCCGGTAACAAAGCTCATCCGGTGAGCATTGCTCCCCAGCAAATAATGCAATTGATCTAATGCGGCATGACGATAAAGGGGATTTTGAAAAATTTGATACCCCATCAAAAGTAAAATCGCATTATTGAGAGCTAATGAATTTGAACCCCAATAATATTCACCGGGACTGATCATGACGTAAAATCCGTTAGAGTCCCTTTTATTTACCAGTTGCTGGCAATAGTTAAGCAGAGAATTTCTAAGTTGATTTTGAATGGTCTGATTTATTTGAGAATGTGTTCCGAATAAATAGGTCAGATGGGCCAGCGCAAGCACATCTTGCCAGGACATTGCATAGCTGAATAATCCTTTGTCGTTATAATGAGATTGATAATATTGATGAGCACTTTCTTCGCCGCTGGTCATAAATAATTCAGCAGCCGCCCATAGCCGCTCATCGCGATCGTCGCTATCACCATACTCTCCCGTGGCCGTACCCGCAGGATTGACAAATCCACCGCTGGGAACAATGGCCGGATTGGCCTGCAGAAATTGCCAACCGAGTTGAGCAGCTGTGAGGCACTGATTGGCAAACGCCGTATCGATGGCCTGAAAGAGGCGACTGGCTCTGGCCATAACCGCCACAAAATTGCCGGTAGCCGCAGAAGAAATTTGATAAATGTAGCGGGCGGTATTATCATATTGGGGCATAATAAAAGGTTCAAACTGAGTGCGAGTTAACTTATGATAAACGCCCCCGTCCTGATGCTGCATTTTCAAGAACCAGTTTAATTCATACCGTGCCTCATCCAGAATATCAGCAATACCATTGCCGCTTTCCGGAAGATTCAGATCATCCGATTGAAAGTAGCTCGGAAAATATTCATAAGCCATCAACAGGGTGCCGACGCTTATTCCGCCATTGACTATATATTTGCCATAATCGCCGGCATCATGCCAGCCGCCCGTCGCCGGCAGATATCCGGTTTGACCGGTAGAAGCATGAAAAAGCCCATCTGTTGAATGG
>CAYMXZ010000058.1:0-17501 GCA_964394475.1 uncultured Caldithrix sp.
TTCCATGATGGCCAAGCAGCAGTGGTAAGCGCCGTTATTCAGAAGGTATGATTAATGTGGGCAAGAGTATGAAGACAATGAAGAAATATACTGAGATCCACATTCTGATTATTTTGTTCATCCTTTTCAGTTTCCTCATTGCCCAGGATCCGCAAACGCTTTTTCAACAGGCAAATCAGGCGTATCAAAAACAACAATATGAGGAAGCGGCATCTCTCTACCAACAAATTATTTCGCAAGGATACGAGAGTAAGGAAATATATTTTAATTTAGGAAATTGTTATTACCGACTGAATCAGATCGGTCAATCAATTCTCTATTATGAAAAAGCATTGAAACTGGATCCACATGATTCAGATGTGCGCTACAATTTAGAATTAGCCAACCTAAAAGTGATCGATCGGATTGAAATACCCCCTCGATTATTCCTATTTAGGCTGTGGGATAATCTGAAGAATTTTTATTCCATCCATCAACTGACCAAACTGGTGGCTATTCTTTTTTGGATAACTATCCTGTTTGTTATTTTCTGGCTATTTGTCAAACAGGATAGATGGCGACGCTGGTTAATGACATTAGCGGTGATAATGGGAATCCTGATGATCTTTTGGTCTTATATTTTAATTGTCCAGTCTCGCTCCATGATGTACCAGCGACAGGCCATCATTTTGGTTCCCAGTGTTACGGTGCGCAGTGCACCCGATGAAACCAGCACCGATGTGTTTATCTTGCATGAGGGAGTAAAAGTGCATCTGGATGAATTACGTGGCGAGTGGGTAAAAATCAGCCTGGCGGATGGAAAGTCGGGTTGGTTGCTTACAAAAAGTTTAGCGATTATTTAAACGATGAACAAAGAAAGCCAGGTGGATGATGGAAATTGTAGGTATCAGACAGGTAAATATTGGAAAAATTCGAGCCACCGTTGATGTTCAGACCTCGGAAGGTTTTATAATAAGAGGTTTCAAAGTGGTGGAAGGGGATAATGGATTATTTGTGGCCATGCCCTCGGAGAAAACCCGTACCGGCAAGTATGTTGATCTGGTGAGGATTGATGACCGCTCCTTAAAAGAAATGCTGGAGGCTCTGGTTTTAGATGCCTATCGTAAAAAACTGGTAAAATCTTCCACTTCAAGTTTGTAATTTGATCAGTGAGAAGGAAAATTTCTTCCCGATTCAAATTAGCACTTCTTTGTCTCTTTATAATGAACTAAATCTAAAATAATTTTAATAATCTTTTTACTGGATTTTTACTGCCTGATGGGGATGAGCCATTATCTTCCTGAATGAAATAGGACTATTTGTACCTGCCCTCATCATTTTCTTTCCCATTTCGTTTGAAAAATGAAAGAGAAAGTATTATTTTTACAGCAAAATTTTCAATTGTAGTTTAATTCAAAGAACTAGTTTCAGGCATGATAAAATTACTTTTAATGATTATCATCAGCTACCTGGTAGGATCTATTCCGACCGCCATTATTTATGGAAAAGTAAGCCGCGGGATTGATATCCGCCAGCATGGAAGTGGCAACGCTGGTGCGACGAATGTTTTTCGGGTGTTGGGTTGGAAAGCCGGCTTATTGGTTTTACTCATCGATATGGCGAAAGGCCTGCTGGCAACTTTATGGATTTATAAATTAGGAAGCAATTCCGGGATTGGAAATATTGAATTCGTAAAAATTATAGCCGGGATGAGCGCCGTGGTTGGTCATATCTGGACGATATTCGCTGGTTTCAAAGGAGGAAAAGGAGTGGGCACAGGTGCCGGAATGATTATTGGCATCGTCCCGGATGCCGTTCTCATAGGAGTGTTGGTATTCATCATCATGGTAATTTTAACCCGTTATGTTTCATTGGGCTCCGTTCTGGCCTCCCTCTCTATCCCTCTTTATCTTTTCATGAAACGATTTATTTTTCTTTCCACCGTTTCACCGACCCTCCTGGTCTTTGGATCGTTGATTCCTGTCTTAATTATCTATACTCATCGTTCGAATATTCAGCGGCTGTTGAGAGGAACAGAAAATAAAATATCACTCAAAAAATCAACTTAGTGAGGATTTCATGACCGACGTGCTGATGAAAACGGAAATCAAAGGTGCTCATTTAATTAATCGTGGTAAAGTGCGCGATATTTATGATGCGGGCGATTATTTGCTTTTTGTCACTACCGATCGGATTTCAGCCTTTGATGTGGTGATGAATACTGGAATTCCCTTTAAAGGAATTGTTCTTTCCCAGATTTCGAAATATTGGTTTGAAAAGACCAAAGGGATTGTTGACAACCATTTCATCACCGATGAGGTAAAGGAATATCCAGCACCATTCAATAAATATACCGAGATGTTAAAAGGGCGTTCTATGCTGGTAAAGAAAGCCAATCCCTTTCCGGTGGAATGCATTGTGAGAGGATATCTGTCGGGATCTCTCTGGAAGGAATATCAAAAATCACATTATTTGTATGGCTATACACTTCCTGAGAATTTGCAAAATTCATCTAAACTGCCTTCGCCCATTTTTACTCCCAGTACCAAAGCAGAAACCGGACATGACATCAATATTAGTTATGATGATATGCAAAAAATAGTGAGCGTGGAGATTGGTAGAAAGTTAAAAGTTTTGAGCCTGGCCATATATAGTGCTGGTGTGCAGGAGGCAGAAAAAAAAGGAATTATCATTGCCGATACCAAATTTGAATTTGGATTATTGAATGGGAAAATTCTTTTGATTGATGAGGTATTAACCCCTGATTCTTCGCGTTTCTGGCCAGCCGATAAATATCAGCCCGGACGAAATCAGCCCAGCCTGGATAAACAGTATCTGCGGGATTATCTGGAAAGTCTGGATTGGGATAAGACGCCTCCTCCACCGCCTCTGCCCGATGAAATTGTCGAAAATACCTCTAAGATCTACCAGGAAATTTTAAAAATAATTACCGGAAAAACAGTTCAACAAATTTTGAACGCCTGATGAAAAAAAGTAATGCCTTAAAAATTGCGGTTATCGGAGCCGGCGGTTGGGGAACCACTTTAGCCAATTTGCTGAGCGCTAAAGGGCATGGCACCCTGCTCTATGTGTATGAGCGAGATCAGTATGAGCTCATGAAAAAAGAGCGGATGAATGAAAAATATCTGCCAGGTGTTCCTCTTGAAAAAAAATTACAATTGACTGTCGATCTGGAAGAGGCATTTGATTTTTCTGACACGATTTTATTAGTTGTACCTTCCCATGCCATGCGCAGTATTTTGACAAAGGTTACTCCAAAAAAATTTCAGCGAAAGCTTTTCATCAGTGCGGCCAAGGGCATTGAAAATAACACTCTGCTGCGGATGTCGCAGGTGATCCAGGAAATAACTGGAGCAGGGGAGGCGCAGGTTGCTGCCCTCTCTGGTCCCAGTCATGCCGAGGAAGTGAGCCGTAGAATTGCCACAGCGGTAGTTGCCGCCAGCACGGTTTTGGATACAGCCCGCCAGGTACGTGAAATTTTTCGGACCGACTATTTTCGCGTCTATTCCAGCACCGACCTGGTTGGAGTAGAATTGGGCGGGGCTTTGAAAAATATTATCGCCATCGCTGCCGGTATTGCCGACGGCGCCGGTTTCGGAGATAATACCAAAGCCGCCCTCATGACCAGAGGTCTGGTGGAAATGAGCCGTTTGGGAGTGGCGATGGGCGCTCAGATTACCACTTTTTCCGGTCTATCTGGGATGGGTGACCTGATTGTTACCTGTATGAGCCGCCACAGCCGTAATCGTTTTGTGGGTGAACAAATCGGCAAAGGTAAAACCCTAAAAGAAGTGCTGGACAGCATGGTGATGGTGGCAGAAGGAGTAAAAACGACCAAATCCGTTCATCAACTGCAAAAAAAATTTCCGGTGGATACCCCCATTTGCCGGGAAGTATATGAGGTACTTTTCCGAAATAAAAATCCCCTGCAGGCCGTACGGGACCTCATGACCCGTGATCCCAAAGAAGAACATCCCATTTAAAAATTGGATCGTCAATTATTGATTTTTCTCATAACTAAATTCAATTCTGAAATTAAAATACCATTGCAGCTCCAGACAGTTTGAATTATATTGGGGCGCATTTTCGTGGTGATTTGCAGCATATTGCAGCCACGTTAAATAAATAGCTAAAAAGCTAAACAATAAAAAATGATTATCCCTGGCTTTTTAGCTGGGGATTTTTTTTAAACTAAAATTGGAGGTTTGAGTGTGGCAAATTCCTATCTTTTTACATCCGAATCGGTTTCAGCTGGACATCCTGATAAAATAGCCGATACCATTTCTGATGCCATTGTTGATTCAATTTATAAAATTCCCGGGGAAGTCAGTTTTAACCGGGCGGCAGTGGAAACACTGGTCACCCAGAATACGACTATTTTAGCCGGGGAAGTAAAAATACCGGAAGGCAGTGAAATAGACTATGAAAACCTTGCCCGACAGACTATCCGTCGTATCGGGTATATTGATCCAGAATTGAATTTCGATGATCAATGCGAAATCATCTGCCGGATTCACTCTCAATCCCCGGAAATTGCGAAGGGAGTGGATAGCGGCGGAGCAGGTGACCAGGGAATGATGTTTGGATTTGCCATCAATGAAACCCCGCAGTTAATGCCCTTGCCAATCACTCTGGCTCACGCGATTGTTAGAGGTATGGATACTGCACGCCTTAATAAAACCATTCCTTTCTTACGACCGGATGGTAAATCACAGGTAACCGTTCGGTATAACAATGGAAAGCCCTCCCGAATCGAGAAAATTGTGGTAGCTGTTCCACATCTTCCTCATATCACCCGCGAAGAAGTAGCAGAAACAATTTTTACCCAGATCATTCAACCACTGATTGAAGAATATGATCTTCCTTTTACCCGCAATGAAACTACCTATATTACCAACGGTACCGGTATCTGGACCATCGGTGGACCGTCATCTGATACTGGTTTGACTGGCCGCAAGATTATTGTGGATACCTATGGTGGGATGGGTCGCCATGGTGGAGGATGTTTTTCCGGAAAGGATCCTTCCAAAGTGGATCGTTCTGCCAGTTATGCGGCTCGATATGTGGCGAAAAATCTGGTGGCGGCCGGCGTGGCCGATAAATTGGAGGTACAAATTGCCTATGTCATCGGTCATCACCAACCTGTGTCGATTATGGTGGATACCTTCGGCAGTGGACATCTCCCGGAGGAAAAAATTGTTCAGATCATTTCCCAGGTGTTCGATTTATCTCCCCGCGGAATTATTCGTGAGCTTGATCTATTAAAACCTCGATACACCGCCACCGCCGCCTACGGACACTTTGGTCGCAATGAAAACGGATTTACCTGGGAACGCCTGGATAAAGTAGAACAGATTCGAAAATTGATGTAAAAACAGTATTCTTCAGGATTCAGCCATCTTGAAGAACAAAATTATTTGTATTCTGATGGTGATTGGTCTGGCTGATACCGGGCAGGTGCTTGAGCTTTCGCACACGGTTATTTTACATACCTTTTTACTTACATTCAATCAGGAATCAATAATTTCCGGGAAGGGTTAAAGAAAAGCCTCTCAATAGCGATTATAAGAGCAAGAACAGGAGAAAAAAGATGTCATTGTCTCAGAAACGGGTTTTGATTGTGGATGATGAGGAAGATCTTACCTGGACCTTGAGTAAAAAATTATCCAAGGATAGTGATAAATTTCAACTGGTCTGTGTGAATTCTGGTAAAGAAGCCATCGAGGTGATGAATCAGGTGCCGGTGGATTTGGTGATTACTGATGTGCGCATGCCGGAAGTGTCCGGACTGGAGCTGTTGGTGCAGATTAAGGACCGTTATCCCCAGACCAAGGTGATCATCATGACTGCTTATGGTTCGGATGATGTAAAGCGGGAAGCGAACCAGCGCGGTTGTTTTCGCTATGTGGAAAAACCGTTTGAAATCAATGAACTGCGGACCATCATCCTGGAAGCTCTGACGCAGGATAAAGGATTCAGAGGAAGTGTGGCGGACTTTCAGCTGAGTGATATTATTCAACTAAATTGTCTGGGACGGTTAACTTCTGCCCTGGAAATCAGGCATGAGAAGGAGACCGGTTATATCTATTTCGATAATGGTAATATTGTTCATGCCGAAACCGATCGATTAGTGGGAGAGAATGCTTTTTATCATATTATGGGCTGGATGGGTGGAGAATTTACCGTTAAGCGAAATGTGAAAGCCGCTCAGGAGTCAATTGATAAAAACTGGCAGAGCCTGTTATTAGAAGCCTTACGTCAATTCGATGAACATTCCGATTCGGTTATCGAGCAGAAAGAAAAAGAAAAACGTCGTCGTATTCGATTGATTCAGGAAAAATTGAAATCTATCGTTAATTCCAGGGGCACTGAATTTGTTCTTTTGCATAATACGGCTGGATTTCCAGTCACATTTCTGCCTTCTGATGAAAATGGGAAATTGGAAGCCGCCGATCTTGGCAATAATCTATCCACATTCTTTGAAGAAATCAGTCGTTTGCAGAAAAATTTGCAGGCTACCGAGGCTAATTTTATCGAGATTCAATTCGGCAATTTGTGTTTTTTCTGTACCCGGGTACCTGACAAGGATGCCTGGGTGACGGTTTTGGGAGATCCGCATTTAAATGCTGGCTTTATCAGGTTGGAACTGCGCAAAGTGGTAAAAGAAATCAGTTCATTGATTTTATAAAAATTGTAAGCATAAAAAAGAGAAAACCGGTTGTGTGCCCTGTTCTCTGATACCTCTTTTAATTTTTGTGCTTCCTGATGAAGTATATGTTATCTCAATAAGTCATATTTCTAAAGGTTTAGTCAGACTTTTAATTCCCGATTATTTAACAAATAGTAGATCAGGCCATAAGACATAATCATTGAACAAAACAGCTTCTTTCGTGAAATCAGTCGAGCAAATGTACGACCAGACCGGATTTCAGTTTTGGCTCAAACCAGGTGGATTTTGGGGGCATAATTTTACCTGAATCAGCAATTGTCATTAGTTCTTCGATAGAAGTAGGGTAAAGAGCAAAGGCCACTTTCCAATCTCCGCTTTTTACTCGCTTTTCTAATTCTTTTAATCCCCGGATGCCGCCCACAAAATCGATCCGTTTATCCTTGCGCGGGTCACCAATTCCCAATATCGGTTCCAGAAGATTATCCTGAAGAATACTTACATCCAATCGTTTCACCGGATCTTTCTCATTATAACTTTTAGGCTTGGCGGTTAAGCGGTACCATTTACCGTCCAGATACATCCCGAATTCTTTATGCTTTTTAGGTTTATATGGTTCTTTTCCGATAAGTTCAACCTCAAATTTGGTTTTCACTTTTTCCAGGAATTCATCTGTGCTTAATCCATGAAGGTCTTTGACCACTCGATTATAATCCAGAATCATCATCTGGTCATGAGGGAAGATAACGGACAGAAAGTAGTTGTATTCTTCGGTTCCTTTATGCTGGGGATTAGCCCTACGGCGAATATCCCGAACCCGCTGGGCAGCAGCCGAACGATGATGACCGTCAGCCACGTACAGATAATCGATGGTAGCGAAGAGATCGATGATTTTTCGAATTAATTGCGCATCTTCAACTAACCACAGGATATGGCGTACCTTATCGGGACTGATGAAATCGTATTCCGGTTCAGTGGCGGTGATTTTTTCGATGAGCTGATCAATGGGTTTCTGGGCTTTATAAGTGAGAAAAACCGGTCCCACCTGGGCATTGACGGTGTTAATATGATTTACCCGGTCATCTTCCTTATCAGGACGGGTAAGTTCATGTTTTTTAATCAGATCGCGCTCATACTCATCTATTGAGGCACAGGCCACCAGACCAGTCTGTTGATGGTCGCCCATGATCTGACGGTAGACATAGAACATGGGTTTTTTATCCTGAAACATGATGCCGTCGGTGATGAATTTTTTCAGGTTTTCTGCTCCTTTTTGGTAGACCCGCGGATCGTACAGATCGATTTTGGGATCCAGATCGATTTCTGGTTTATTTACATGCAGGAAGCTGATTGGATTTCCTTTCGCCATTTGACGGGCTTCATTGGAATCCAGCACATCATAAGGGGGAGCCGCTACTTTATCAGCCAGGTCAGGTCGGGGACGCAGCCCTCTAAAAGGTTTAACGATAGCCATCTTTTCCTCCGGATTCGTTATTGACTGGGCAGAATTTAGGTGATTTCCGTGAGACAATCAATCGGGTAAAAAAAAAGTAGGCATTAGAAATTGAAGGTTGTTTAAAAAATAAGCGATTCTATCGCGCATTGAGATGAGAGAAGATTCTACGTTTACCAAAAAATGGAATATCTGAAATTCAATTGTAAAAATCATAGTAGTCTAAGATTTACAAAATTAAATAAAAAAAGGCGCCACTATAGGCGCCTGAAATAGAAAAACAATTTCATCAATTTGGCCTTAATCAGGCAGCAAAGAACAAACTGCGGTTATCTTCGATTTTGGCTTTTTGTTTTAGCTTCTCATACCAGTCATTAAAAAAGCGCTGGGATTTTTGGTTCAATAATCTCAAGCGAATATTTTCTTTCTGAGCCTGAAAATCTTCTTCATCAATTGTGGTACGTTCCACGACCTTGATAAAGTAGAAGTTTCGCTCTGATTCCAGAATGGGAGAAACGATTCCGAGATCCAGCATGAAAGCGGCGGCAGCCAGTTCGGGTACTCTCCCAATCTTGGGAATATTCTGAGATCTGGTAAACTGGATGGTGGAGTCCATAGTTACCTTTCGGGAAGCATCGGCCGCTACAATGGCTTCGAATGTTTCACCACGATTTAACTTTTCCTGAATTTCCTGTGCATAAGCCCGTGCCATTTCTTTGCGCTTCTGCTGTTCTACTCGATTTTTACATAATGCTTTCACTTCTTCATATGGTCGAAAACCGCTGGGGAAGATCTCCGAAACCTGTAAAACTACATAACCCTGCGGCGTGCGATATACAGAGGAGACTTCATTTTTATTGGCTTTAAATGCCCAGGCAGTAGCCGCCGGCAGCTGCCCCAATCCCGGAATATAATTTCGGTTCATAAATTCGGTGGTTTGCTTTACTTCATAGCGATAACGATCGGCCGTCACCTGAAAACCATCTTCCTTGGCTATCTCTGAAAAGTTGTTGGCCAGGTCCTGCGCAGTTTCAATGGTAGAAGCGCTGGGGGAATATTTGAGCAGAATGTGGGAGGCGCTCACTTTTTCCACTCCATCTTCGACCTTGCGATCCTGAATCTTTATGAGATGTAATCCAAAGGTTGTTTTCACCGGTCCCACGATTTCTCCCGGTTTGCCGGCAAAAGCGGCATCTGAAAATTCCTTTACCATCCGATCGCGCTCAAAGTAACCCAGATCACCATGATTGTTTTGCACGGATGGGTCTTCCGAATTCTCATCGGCCAGTTGGGCAAAATCCGCACCACTTTCTGCTTCCGCTTTAAGCTCCAGAGCTAAATTATAGACTTTCTGCGAATCAGCGGCAGTGGGATTGGTAGAAAAGAGCACATAATTGACTTTACGGCGCTCCTCGATCTTAAACTCCTCTTTGTGGGAATCATAAAAATCTTTAATCTCTTTTTCACTGACCGGCACACTGTCCTGCGCAAAAGCGGTGACTGGAATATTTAAATAAACAATTCTGGCCTTTTGATTCTTATCCACATACTCATCGCGTATCTCCTGTTCGGTCACCATAACAGAAGCGGTGATGATGTTCTGCAGCTTTTGAAATGGCATGACTTCCCTAACATAGTTTTCAATGGGGGTCCAATCAATTTGCGGATTGGAAAGCGCCTGCCGATATTTGGCCATATCAAACTGGCCATCGGTCAAAAAATTTGGATTCTGGCTAATAACCGGTGGAAGACTCTGTGGATTTTCAGCAATAATCTGAAAAACCTCCTGGTCAGTAACCTTTATGTTTCGCTTGGCAATTTCCCTGCTGAACAATACCCGCTGTACAAATTGATCCCATACCTGGTCACGAATGGTGGCCAGTTGTTCTTCATCCGGTTCCTTCCCGGTTCTTTCGCGTTCCTGCAAATAATAATTCTGTACGGCTTGCTGGAATTCCTGAATGGTGATTTTTGTCCCATTTATTTTGCCAACGATATTCGAACGACTTTTCAATCCGGTGATATCCATACCCCACTCCAATACCATTAACCCAACGAAGGCAATCACCAGGATCCAGATAAAGAGAAAGGTCATTTCACGCAATTTGGTCATCATAAAACACATTACTCCTGTTTTTAAAGATCACAAATTTATATTTTTAAGCCTCTAAAACCAACTAAAATAATATTTCTAAACTGCTTTTTAAGTATGGTGATAGGAAATTGAAATGAAGTGAGTTCCATGCTTACTGAAATGAATTGAATAGAATTTTTCAAAAATGAGACGATTGAAGAGGGAGTAATAAATGATGATCAGAAATAAAATTTGACCTTCATTTTATTTTCAAAACTTCCACATAATATTTGATTGTAAAGAATGAGACATTTATTTATTTTTGCATAGGATTTTATGTGTACCATATATGGGAAGCTATCAGATCATTGACCATACTGCCGATCTGGCAGTGGAAGTGAGTGGAGAAAATTTCGAGGATTTATTTCGGACCGCCTATCAGGCCTGGTATGATATCGTTTTTGGTTCACAGCCGTTAAAATCCAGGGGACAAAAAACGATTCTTCTGGAAGCATTGACTCTGGAAGAATTATTGGTGAATTTTATCAGCGAATTGAATTACTGGTTAATGGTGAAAAAATGGCTACCGACCGAGATAAAAAAAATGGAAATTTTTCCCGAACAGGAGCGTAAGAAACTGTGGGTGCTTGTGAAAGGTCAACCTCTCGACCAGCGAGATCTGCAGGTAGAAATAAAGGCGGTAACATTTCACCAGATGGAGATTAAAAAAAAGGACGGTAAATTAATCACTCGTCTGGTGTTTGATATTTAAGGATACGAAAAGAAGGGGGGAAATAATATGCATGTAAGTGGATATGAGTTAATACCCATCAATGATTTTGTGTGGGAAATCCCGGTGCAGGGAGGCATGAAAGTTCCGGGGCGAATTTATGCCTCTCGCAAAATGATCGAAAAGTATCTGCAGAATGATGAAAGTGTGAAGCAGGTAGTAAATGTCGCCCATCTCCCCGGGATTCAAAAATACAGTTTAGCCATGCCCGATATACATTGGGGATATGGTTTTCCAATTGGTGGAGTGGCAGCCACCGATGTGCAGGAGGGGGTTATTTCACCTGGTGGGGTGGGATATGACATCAATTGCGGCATTCGCCTGGTGCGCACCAACCTGACATTAGAACAGGTAGAGCCACGCTTGCAGAAATTGGTCGACAATCTATTCCATCACATTCCAACTGGCGTGGGTTCATCGGGTGCCATCCGGAAATTATCACCCAAAGAGATCCGGAAGATTTTACAGAAAGGAGCGGCCTGGGCAGTGGAAAATGGATTTGGTGAGGAAAATGACTTACTGCTTACCGAAGAAAATGGTTGTCTACCCGGAGCAGATCCGGATGCGGTAAGCACTCGTGCTATCGAACGTGGATTGGATCAGGCCGGAACACTGGGATCAGGTAATCATTTTTTAGAGGTTCAGTTAGTCGAAGAAATATATGATGAGAAAATCGCTGCAGTATTTGGGCTATTTAAGGGCCAG
Source organism: uncultured Caldithrix sp. (assembly GCA_964394475.1). Lineage (GTDB taxonomy): Bacteria > Calditrichota > Calditrichia > RBG-13-44-9 > RBG-13-44-9 > RQOF01. Next base: position 11,690 of record CAYMXZ010000058.1, read on the forward strand.
ATAACTATCACCATTCATACCGGTTCACGGGGATTAGGTTATCAGGTATGCGACGACTATTTAAAAATTTTAGTGGGAGCCATTAATAAATATGGTTTAGTATTGCCTGATAAACAGCTGGCGTGCGCCCCGATTCAGTCCAAAGAAGGAAAGGATTATCTGGGAGCGATGGCGGCTGCAGCTAATTTTGCCTGGAATAACCGGCAGACCATTATGGCACTGGCTAAAAATACCTTCATGCAAACCTTTAATATGTCTGCCCAGGATCTGGGTTTCCAGCTGGTGTATGATGTTTCTCATAATATAGCGAAAATCGAAGAACATGAGATTGGAGGTCAAAAGAAAAAGGTGTGCGTGCATCGTAAAGGAGCTACCCGAGCCTTCCCGGCGAACAGTCCTCAGATTCCGGAAAAGTATCGAGCCGTGGGACAACCGGTACTGGTGCCTGGCGATATGGGACGATATTCTTTTGTGGCCGTGGGTACCGATCAGGCCATGGATGATACCTTTGGAAGCACCTGTCATGGCGCTGGCCGGGTGCAGAGCCGCCACCAGGCATTGAAATCGGTGCGAGGGAGTGATGTGGTGGCTGAACTGAGAAAAAAAGGCATAATCATTCAAGCGAAAGGGATGAGGACGATCGCTGAAGAAATGCCCCATGCCTATAAAGACGTAGCGGAAGTAGTGGATGTGATGCATCAATCAGGCATCAGTCGGAAAGTGGCCAAATTGCGTCCGCTGGGAGTAATTAAGGGATGAATAAGGACGAGAAAGTGCCTTTTCTCCATCGTCTGGAATTATTTGGATATGTTTTCATGGAAAAATTAGTATGTTCCATTCCAGACGACTCCTTGGCATCAATGGCTCGCTTCTTCGCTTTTCTGGCTTATCACGTATTACGAATTCGTCGTCAGGTGACTTTTTCTAATCTGCAGATTGCTTTTCCCCATAGAGATGAGCGATGGCGAAAAAAAGTGGCTTATTTTTCCTATCTTCATTTTGCCTTAATGATTCTTGAATTTATGAAGATGCAAAAATGGGATGTGAAGCAGATCGAACAAAAAGTAAAGCAACAGAATATTGATGAACTTTTACAGGCCGCACAAAAAGGTGAGGGTGGAATTGTGGTATCTGGACATTTTGGCAACTGGGAATTAGCCATGGGATATCTTCATAGCAAGGGAGTGAAGTCAGTGGTAATACAACAACGTCAGAACAATCGACTTATTGATGAACGAATGAAACAACTGCGGCAAAAGTGGGGTATGGAAATCATCTATCCCCGCGGAGCAGTAGAAGCATCAGCGCAGGCTTTAGCGAAAGGTAAAATTGTCGGTTTATTGGGCGATCAAGATGCGGGTGAACGGGGAGTCTTTGTACTATTTTTAGGTCAACCTGCTTCGACGCATATAGGGGCAGCAGTATTAAAACTTAGAAGTAAAGCACCTCTGTTTGCGGGATTCTGTCGGCGAGTAAAATGCGGTAATTTCAAATTTTTTTGTCAATCAATTCAAGTGCCTGATTCGCTGGTGGTAAATGATGATAATGTGAGAATGGTAACTGCCGAAATACAAAAATATCTGGAGCACACTATCAGAAAATACCCCGAACAATACTTCTGGATGCATCGCCGCTGGAAAACCCCACAGAGATGATAAATACAAAATACAAATTACAAAATACAAAATACAAAATACAAAATACAAATTATAAACTATAAACTATTAATTCTTCCAAGTTCGGGGTTCTTTCACCAGGATCAATAATAGAAAAACAGAGATAAGTGCAATCATTGCTCCGATACTAAAAGCAGCCGCGGCTCCGATCATGCTATAGATTATTCCGAAAAAGATGCTGGCAGGAAGAGCGCCTATCCCAATTGCGAAGTTGTATAAACCATAGGCACTGCCCCGCTGTTGAGCAGAAACAATATCTGCTACCAATGCTTTTTCGGCACTTTCACAAAAAGCATAGTACATGGCATAAATGGAAAAGAGAATCAGCGTTCCCGGAATCTGCCATTCACCGGGCAATTTATCGAGATGGGCAAAGGCGAAATATACCAGGGAGTAAATTCCCCACCCCAGGCTGATGACGGTTTTTCTCCCGATTTTATCGGATAGGGTACCCAGTGGCGAAGAAAATAGCGCTTTGATCATATGGAAAAAAGCCCACACCAGTGGTAAAAAAAGAATATTAATCCATTCCTGATTTGACTGAGCAGAAGGGGAGTTCGTTATCAATTGATTTAAAAGTGGCAAATGGTTGATCAGGTGATAGAAGGCTCCGCTTTGACGGATAGCTTCTTGCACTCTCAATAGCAAAAAGGCATCAGATGAATTTCCCAGAGTGAAAAGAAATACGATAGAGAGATAAGTCAAAAAATTTCTGTCGAAGTTTTTGAATGTTAAAATAAAATTATTTTTTTGAAGAGAGGATTCGGTTTTTTCCTGGACCTGGAAAAAGATAATCCAGACAGCTATTAAGCCCGGAATTAAGGAAAAAATAAATGTCCAGCGCAGGGATAGCAAAAAATCATTTTGCTGGAAAAAAATCACCAGACTTATCAGGGAAAGAAATGCAAATAGTGGTCCAACGACTGCTCCGCTGTGGTCCATCGCTCGCTGGAAGCCGAAGGCTCGTCCACGCTGATGTTCTTCCGCGAAAGCGGCAATCAGAGCATCACGTGGAGCGGTGCGGATACCTTTCCCAATTCGATCGACCATTCGGATAAAGACAATGTGCCAGGCGGAACCGACCAGCCCGGTAAGTGGGCGAACCAGAGACGAGATGGAATATCCGATAAGTACCAGAAGCTTTCGTTTTCGCCATTTATCAGATAATACGCCGCTTACCAGTTTTAAAAGTGAGGCGGTACTCTCTGCAATTCCTTCTATTATCCCTAATACAAGGGCACCAGATCCCAAAGCGGCAACAAAAACCGGAATTAGTGGATAAATCATCTCACTGGCAACGTCAGTAAAAAAGCTTACCAAGCCCAGCATAACAATCGTGCGGGAAAGCTTATTCGGTCTGATGTGATTTTTCATAATCTAACCGTTGGTAATTTTAGGATAAATTTACCTAAAGGGAAGGATGTGTGGTATGAAAATTATAAAAGTTAAAATCGCCCTTGTCTAAAATAAGGTTTAAATAGATATAAAAAGTCATCATCCGTTAAGAGGATTTCCATTTCGTTTAAACCCTGCTCATTCATTAATAAAAAAATATTGACCCATATTCTTTTCTTGATCAATCTCAATTTTTGCTTACCAACAATCTCAAAAGGTTCTGGTAGATATTGGAGATAAGGGTAGGTGACGAAAGTTTCAATTCTTGCTCACCTTCATAGCAACGGTTAAATGCCAGGCACCTAACTTTATTACATTATTTCCACTATTAACAGCGAAGAGCTACCACTGATGGTTCATCATGTTCATTTTTTTATTTTGGACCGCAGTAAGTTAGAATACCATAATGAAAATCAGATAAATGATCGCATTTATGAAAGTTAATGGTACTCCAATCCGGGAAAATTCAAAAAAAGTGAGAGTGGTATCTGACCGTTTTTCGGCATTCTGGATGATGATCACATTGCTGGCGGCACCCAGAATGAACATATTACCGGCTATCGTGCTGCCTGCAGCTAAGCTCATCAACTCCCGGGCGGAGACTCCAAGCAAGGAAAGCATCGGCAAATATAATGCTACCAGAGGCACGTTTGAAATCAGCTGGCTTAAGAGAATACTGACCAACAAGATCATATGAATGGAAATGAGATTTACATTCAAGGCGCTAATTATGTTTTGAAAAAAGCCTGTATTCCAGACGCTTTGCATTACTACAAACATAGCCGCAAAGAAAATAAGAGTATGCCAATCTACTTTTTTTATAATCTCCACCCTCCGCTTGCTCAGCAATAGGATGGGTGCAGCCGAAAGCAGCGCGATATGGATCAGACTAAAATCAAATGGAATGTGGAAGACCACCAGAATAATTTTCGCGACAATTAAAGTAATCAGCAGGATGAGAGAAATACGGGAAATCCGAGCCAGTGGATAGTCACGTATGGTTTCTACCGTATGGTCTAAATTGATATTTTTAAATTCCTTTTTATAGAAAAACCTGATCAACCAGAAGGTTATCAATAAGTTGAGTGCAGTTGGTATCAATAAAAACTTAAAAAAAGTAACAAAAGTATTCTCAATTTTTCCTTCGATGGCAATCAGGAGATTCTGAGGATTGCCAATAGGGCTCATGACACTGCCAATGGTGACCGAAAAAGCCAGACTGAGCAACAGAATTTTAGGATTGATATGATGTTTCCTGGCCAGTTGCAGCATGATGGGAGTCCCAATAATGGCAATCGTATCATTCATCAGAAAGGCGGAAGCAATCCCCATCAGGAATAAAATTTGGAATAATAATTGTTGACTGTCTTTTGCTTTACGGAAAATTTTATAAGAGAGGTGACTCAGGTAACCACTTTCTTCCAGGGCTACGCCTACTACAAACATTCCAAATAAAAAGAGCATGACATCAAGATTTATGGCGTGAGCAGCCTGACTCAGAGTGATCTGGCCGCTAAGTATCACTAACAGGCCAGCAGCCAGCATAATCTGCCAGATTTGTAATTTTATATCACCGACTTGACGAAATGCTGTCAGCACAAATACAAATAGTAATACAATAACGGATATATTCATCATTCCAGCCATTTAAAATCGGCAAATTTAAGACTAATTTTATGCTAAAAAAAGAAAAGATGAAGAAATCACATCGTATGACAACTAATACCAATTCTTGAGAATTAGTTAATGAATTCTAAAAATTAGTTTTTGGATGGGAGATTTTTGTTTGTCAGACCATCCTTCGGAAGTTTGATCTTTCTCGGGAGGATAGTGTGATAGATAATGATCTATTTTGACTTATAAAGATAATTTGTCCAATTCAAAGGGCGGAATTATCGACCTGAAGAAATTATCCATGAATAAAAAAGCTAATCTTTTCAGTTCTTTTTCAGATCTTCGACATTCATTAACCACCCGCGTTTTCGTCTTGTTGATTTTGGCAAGATCGTTTTTATAACAACTGGCCCATTTTTCAACTTCACGGGTGGTAACCTCTAGATGAAATTGTAATCCCAGACTGTTTTTATAACTAAAAGCTTGATTTCTACAATCATTACCCGTCACTAATAATTGAGCCCGTCCTGGGAGGTCGAAGGTATCTCCATGCCATTGAAATACCGGTAATGCTTCAGGAAATTCATAAAAAAATCTGCTCTTTTTTCCGGCGGCAGTGAGATGGACTTCATAAATTCCGATTTCCAGTTTTGGATTTCTTTTAACCTGTGCCCCAAGCAATGCTGCCAGTAATTGGGCACCAAAACAGATTCCTAAAATTGGTTTATTCAGCTCAAGAGCCCGCTGAAGAAAATTCCATTCCTTCTGCAAAAAATGATGGTGTTGACGATGGTAAGTGGAGATTGGCGTGCCACCAACTATAAACGCCTGATACTTTTTCAGGGTAGGAAATTTTTTATTATAAAACGCCGGAAATATCTCATACTCAACACCACGCTCCTTGAAATATTCTTCAAAAATTCCCGGTCCTTCGGCCTCGCAATTTTGGATAAATAAAATTTTCATGAGATCACCTTACCCTATCAATTTAGACCATGCTGAATCATTCGGGTAGATTAAGTACCACAGATTTCAGGTATCGATTGATTTCAATTTCTTTATTTTGCGGGTCAGAATCTTTTTGATCTTTTCATATCCGGGGGGTGGACCGGTGCGTAATTCCTTCC